>JANNKF010000154.1:0-10625 GCA_031396165.1 Bacteroidales bacterium
TGATTAAATGAAAAAAATAACCCTAAAAAATAGGGTACATATTGAAAATAAGTCTATTTTTGTAAAAAACTTTAAAAAAATGGCAGAACTCAGATTTAGTGCATTAAGAGAGGTATTCAACAGGGAACCCGTTGAAGTAACCACACCATCCAAAGTTGTATCCGAATACTACGGAGAGAGTGTTTTTGATTTACCAAAAATGGAACACTACCTGTCCAAAGAGGCATATAAAGTAGTGAAACGTGCAATTAATGAAGGAAAATCATTAAGCCGACAGGAAGCCAATCAGGTTGCTACCGGCCTGAAAGCGTGGGCAATAAGTAAAGGTGCAACCCACTATACCCACTGGTTTCATCCTCTTACCGATGGTACTGCAGAGAAGCATGATGGATTTATGGAAATAGGAGATCATGGTCGTGTTGTCGAAAACTTTTCAGGAGAAGTTCTGGTTCAGTCTGAACCAGATGCCTCCAGCTTTCCAAGCGGTGGAATCCGTAATACATTTGAAGCAAGAGGGTATACTGCATGGGATGTTTCATCACCTGTTTTTATCGTAGGAACAACACTTTGTATTCCTACAATATTTGTTTCATACACAGGTGAAGCTCTCGATTATAAGGCTCCTCTTCTGAAAGCTTTGAATGAACTCGACAGAGCCGCAGTTGACGTATGCCAGTATTGGGATAAAGATGTAAACAAAGTAATTGCTACACTCGGCTGTGAGCAGGAGTATTTTCTTATTGATGAAGCTTTGTATTATGCTAGGCCCGACCTAATGCTTGCCGACAGAACAATGATGGGACACCAGTCTTCTAAAGACCAACAGCTTTCCGACCATTATTTCGGCTCTATCCCTGAAAGGGTCATGAATTTTATGGAAGACTTTGAGTGTGAAGCATACAGACTGGGAATCCCGGTTAAGACTCGACATAATGAGGTTGCTCCCAACCAGTTTGAATGTGCGCCGATCTTTGAAGAGGTAAACCTTGCCGTTGATCATAATCAGCTACTTATGGATATTATGAAGAGGGTTGCACGCAAACATAAATTCAGAGTTTTGTTTCACGAAAAACCTTTTGCCGGTATAAATGGTTCGGGAAAACATAATAACTGGTCAATGGCTACCAATACAGGTGTAAATCTTTTATCTCCCGGGAAAAACCCAAAAACAAACCTTCAATTCCTGACATTTCTGGTAAATGTTATCAAAGCCGTTTATGACAATAATGAAATACTAAGAGCTTCTGTAATGAATGAGACAAACTCTTACAGATTAGGCGGACATGAAGCACCTCCTGCAATAATCTCAATATTTGTAGGTACATACCTGACAAATATGCTTGAGAATATTGCACGAAAAGTGACTGACGCCAAGATGACCCCTGCCCAAAAAACTGAACTTAAACTGGGTATAGGGAAAATTCCGGAGATCCTGCTTGACAATACTGACAGGAATCGTACATCACCATTTGCTTTTACAGGGAACAGATTTGAATTCAGAGCTGTGGGCTCATCGGCTAACTGTAGTTCTGCAATGATAGTCCTGAATGCAGCGGTAGCTCATCAGCTTACGCAGTTTAAAAAGGATGTTGATCTTATAATTAAAAAGGGATTAAATAAAGACGAAGCTATCTTCCAGGTTCTTAAAAAGTATATCCTGGAATCAGAAAAGGTACTTTTTGAAGGCGATGGTTATAGTGCCGAATGGCATAAGGAAGCTAAGAAAAGGGGTCTTTCAAATATAACAAGCGTGCCAGAATCTATTAGCACTTTCCTCTCGGCCAAATCAAGAAATGTACTTGTTGGCTCAGGAGTCCTTACTGATAAGGAACTTGAAAGCCGCGTTGAGGTCGAGTATGAAAAATTCACAAAAAAGGTTCAGATCGAAGCACGAGTTCTTGGTGATCTTGCCATAAATCATATTGTACCGACTGGTATAACTTATATGACAACCCTGATCGAAAACGTAAAGGGATTAAAGGAGATCTTCAAAGAGACTGAATTTGAGCGACTTGCCGGTGCACGTAAAGAAATGATTGTTACAATTTCTGATCATATCTCAAATATCAAGAGGCTTGTAAACGAAATGATAGAGGAACGTAAAAAGGCTAATGTGATTACAGATTCTTATAAAATGGCAATAGCTTACGAAAGTAAGGTAAAACCTTATATGGATGAGATCCGTACACATATCGACAAACTCGAACTTATTGTTGATAATGAAATATGGCCGCTTCCAAAATACAGGGAATTACTCTTCACCAGATAAAGGGTTGGTTAGTTAAATATTCATAGTTAGATTAAAAAGGATTCCTGCTGGAATCCTTTTTTTATAATAAATGCCAGACTGAACCGTTAATTATTATTATCTGGAATTCCTTAAATTGATTACTTTTATACTCAAATTCAAGGCGTAATTATGAAACGATTATTTTTGCTCATCATATTGTTAACTATTGTTCTTTACCCTGATGTTTTTGCACAGAAGCGCAAAACAGAAAGAGCATATTCAGCATTCAGCGCCGGCGAGTATTTCGATGCAATTGATCAGTTCAAGGATGCATATTCGAAAACGAAAAAAGCCGATAAAAACACAAAAACCGAGCTGGTGTTCATGATTGCTGAATGTTACAGGCTTGTAAACGACCCAAAAAATGCTGAAACATGGTATAAACTGGCTGTAAAATCTTCCTATTCCAAGCCCGATGCCCAATACTGGCTGGCGGAATCACTTAAGAAGAACGGAAAACATCAGCTGGCAATAGATGAATTTAAAAAATATAAACAAATAGCACCTTCTGACGCCAAAGCTGATCAGGAGATTCGCTCGTGCGAACTGGCTCTCGAATGGCTTAGGAATCCTGAAGCATACAGGGTTGAGGATCTGAAGGAAATAAACTCCAAAGAATCAGATTTCAGCCCGGCTTACGGTAGAGATGATTACGGACTATTATTTTTCACTTCGTCGCGCGATGATGCTGCAGGTACCAAGACTCATGGCGCAACAGGTCAGAGTTTTACGGATATCTTCGAAAGTCGTATTGATAAAAAATCGAAATGGAGCACTCCGGTACCTGTTGAATCTATCAACAGCGAATTTGAAGACGGAACTCCTTCATTCACATCTGACTTCAAGGAGATCTATTTTACCAGGTGTGAGGCTGGTAAACGTGAAAAGAAAGGTTGTGTAATAATGTATTCAAAAAAGACAGGGGAAGCCTGGGGTGAACCAAAGAACATTGGGATTCTTCCCGATTCACTCGTAGCGGCCCATCCTTCAATATCTCCCGACGGTTCAACACTTTACTTTGTTTCAGAAATTGCAGGAGGATCGGGTAAAAAAGATATCTGGAAATCAACCAGGGACGGAGGCGAAGGATGGTCGAAACCTGTAAATCTCGGACCTGATATCAACACTCCCGGCGATGAACTTTTTCCATACGAACGAGTTGATGGCACGCTCTATTTTGCTTCAGACGGACAAATTGGAATGGGTGGACTCGATATCTTCAAAGCTAAACCACAACCCGACGGTTCCTGGGTTGTTCAGAATATGAAGGCGCCGGTAAACAGCTATGCCGACGATTTCGGAATAACCTTTGAGGGAGAAAATGAACGGGGTGTATTTAGCTCTACCAGAAAGGGAAGGGGAAATGATGATCTCTATTTATTTGAACTTCCTCCATTGAAGTTTAATGTTACAGGGCTTGTCAAAGACGAGAAGACAGGAGCATCTGTAAGCAGTTCACTAATTGAATTGATAGCCAGCGATGGAAATAGTCTTCAGACTGAAACAGGCACAGGTGGCGATTTTAAATTCGCACTGAAAGCAGACGTTGACTATATTATGGTTGCTTCAAAAAGAGGCTACCTCAAAGGTAAAGACAAAGAGACTACAAAGGGACAGGAGAAGAGTCGCGATTTTATGGTAACAATCCTTCTCACACCTATCGACAATCCTATAGAACTTCCGAATATTCTTTATGATTTTGGCAAGTGGGAATTAAGACCTGAGTCAATGGTATCGCTCGACAAACTGGTTGAGACTCTTATCGATAACCCCAATGTTACAATAGAACTGATGTCGCATACCGACTCAAGGGACACTGAAGAATATAACCAGGATCTCTCGCAAAAAAGGGCACAGGTTGTGGTTCAGTATCTTATAGAAAAAGGTATCGAAACGGAACGCCTTACAGCCAGAGGATATGGTGAATCTTTACCAAAAGTGGTTGATGCTCCTACTGCTTCCCAGAACTCATTCCTGAAAACTGGAACCGCACTTACAGAACCGTATATAAATGTTCTTCCCAATGATGAGCAGAAGGAAATTGCACATCAGATAAACAGGAGAACTGAATTCAAAGTATTGAGGACAGATTATGAAGCTCCCAAAAAATAACTGCTGACATTTCAGATTATGAGATATTTACTCTCTGTTGCCCTATTTTGTTTTGTAACATTTGTTACAATTGCTGATCCCCCGGTTAAAACAATCCGAATTCTTGTGATTACAGGCGGGCATGGCTACAAAGTCGAGCAGTTTAACCTCATGCTTTCAGGCCTTGGCGATAATATAACTTATGAGGTTGCGGAATTACCGGCAGCGTATGTTATGTTTCAACCACAAAACCGCAGTAAATATGATGTTCTTGTCTTTTATCATATGTGGCAGAAAATTACTGATGAACAGGCAGTGGTTTTTTCGGAATGTATAAAGGAAGGAAAACCCGTTGTGGCACTTCACCATAGCATCTGCGCTTATGATGATTGGCCTGAATACTGGAACATTATCGGAGGCAAGTATTTCCATAAGCCGACGACCTTCAATGGCAAAGAATATCAGCCTTGTTCTTATATTCATGATCTTCATTTCAACGTAAAAGTTTCAGATAAAAATAATCCTGTAACTAAAGGTGTTCAGGATTTCCCGATTTTCGATGAAACTTATAAGGGTTATTATGTTGAAGAGGGTGTAACACCACTGCTTACTACCGACGAACCAAGCAGCACTCCATTGATCGGATGGTCGAAGAAATATGGTAAAGCCAGAATCGTAGTGCTTCAGAGTGGCCACGATGTACCGACATTCGAGAATCCAAACTTCAGAAAACTCCTGAAACAATCAATAGAATGGGTTTATAATAAATAGCTCTGACCTATAATGTGACTAGTCCGGCCTCCTTTAATATATTTATGTAATTAATAACATCCTGTAGATCAACCTCATTAGTCCGGGCTTGTGTATCAAGAAGTTTCTTAATGTCGAGGGCACTGTTTTTTCCATTGCATAACCTTCCCAGCTCCTGGGTATCCCAACTCCTGCCTTTGACAGGATATGTTTCCTTTACCTTCGGATCAAGTTTGGCTAAAATTGCAGAATATCCCCTGTAGCTGTTTTCTGTAACCAGTGAAGTACTTTTCGGGAAAATGGTTTTAGCCTTGTTTTCGATTTCAGAAGATTTAAATTCAACTCCCGTAAGTCCTATGGATTTAGCCTTAAGCTCGGCATAGGCATCAAAAGCTGCAGATGCTGCTTTGCCAGTAGCATCGATTGATGCAGTTAATTTAATTACTGCCGAAGTGTTTGCCTGCTTGTTTTGTGATAGCTCTGATGTAGATTCTGTCGTAGCTTTTTCATTTATGGCCACAGCCTCTATGTATCCTTTTGTTTTCTTATAAAGGGTTTCAAAATTTTCTTTTCCGGCAAGGTCTATTTCATTAATGGCTCTCTGTAACTGTTTACCTATTCTTGAAGAAGCATTTCCTGCAACCTCCCCGGCAATTTTAAGAGCCATCTGATCATCAGCATTTGCAATTGTATAAGCTGCTGCAGCACCAATAAAGCATACCCTTTTAAATTGTGTAGGATCACATTTATCTGCAAGATCCTGCGAGGTATGATAATAGAGATCGGGCCACGTGATCATCATTATCCCCGGCACTTGTACCCCCCAGTCGTTAAATACCTCATGATCTGATGCTCCGTAATGATCATCTATTGAATAATAGAACGGATCGTCAGAGCCTGTAAGTGACACAATCCTGTTAACAAATCCAGCCCTGCCTGATACTGCCAGACTCGCCTTGTTTCCTAATCCTACAAAATTGTAATAATTTTCCATCACATCGTTTATGTAGTGAGGATTACCATATGTTGTACGGTGCATGCAAAGGAATGACTGGCTCTTCGAAAGCCAGAGACCCACCATATCGAGGTTAATATTGCAAAGCGTCTTCTTCATAATTTCCTTATTCTCAATGACCCATGGTCCGGTTCCTGAAAATTCAGGTGCCCACATAAACCGGATAGTTCTTCGCGGTCTTTCTATTCTGCCTTCGTTGATCATGGTATTGATCATCCTTGCAATTTCGAGGATTGAGGCACAGCCTGAGAGGTCGTCGTTTGCACCCATCTTGACAAATCCTTCGAAGAGGTGAGCAGAAAAAACAACTTCCCCGGCAGAAGGGTCAGTTCCTTTAATAATACATGACGGAACTTCCAGGTCATAATCGAGATTCTGAGCCTCAACTACGGCATGAACAGTAATTTTTTCCCTGCCCATAAGCCTGTCCCGCAGCAGAATCCCTTCTCTGGGTGGAAGAAAAAAACCGAATTTGGCATTACTCTGTCCTGCCCCTCTTCCACCAATGCCTGAAATAGGAATTGCAAGGGGAACCTGCATTGGACGGGGAGAGTCATAAGAAATTACACCGAGAGCCCCTTTTGCGATAGCCAGTGAATGTACCATCGATATACTTCCCGATGTCACTGCAATTTTACCTTCTACACCTGCTTTGTCTATATCTTCCTGGCGCCCTTCGCCTACCCATACCAGTTCAGCTGTTACATCCACATTTGTACTGCCCGATGCAAGAACAGCAGGCAGATCTGCATAATCCGCAATTTTAGATCTTCCGGGACTAACCTCCCAAAGTGAGGCTTTAACACCATCCCAGGTTTTTCCTCCGGCATATTTGTTTACTACAGCCCCTTCAAGTCCATACTCCTGCATCCTGTCCAGGATATATTGAGTTTCAAAGAAATAGCCTGAATATTCTGTTGCCGGACGGTCGTGAATATACCCGGCCATTTCAATAACATGGTTCATCGCTCTTTCTCCTGATGCCTCACCTATAAATTCATCAGTAAGTTTGTCCGGAAGAAGTGTCCTCGGAATTGAATTCTGACCATTGGTTGTGAGAAAGAGAAACAAAGCGACTGCCACAGATGCAGTAAATTTACTGATATTCATTTGGTTATCTTTTTAATAATATATCCGTTATTTAAGGATTGATGGTAAAGATAACAAGAAGAGTAAACACCATTCAGTAAAGTGACGTTTTTTCAGAAATATTAACAATTGAATAATTTGGATTATGTTCCTGACTTGTATCCGACAAGCCATTTGCAATCTTCCGGATTTTTCTCTGATAACTTTTTTACTATCTTTATCGCCTTATTAAATGAGGTATGCCGACTGAATCAAAATACAGCAAAAGAGGAGTTTCCTCCGCAAAAGAGGAGGTACATGCTGCGATTAAAAACATTGACAAGGGATTATTTCCCAAAGCTTTCTGCAAAATTGTCCCGGATTTGCTTGGAGGCGATATAGATTACTGTAATATAATGCATGCTGATGGCGCCGGTACAAAATCTTCATTGGCTTATATTTACTGGAAAGAGACAGGTGACCTGTCAGTTTGGAAGGGGATAGCTCAGGATGCCATAATAATGAATCTCGATGATCTTCTTTGCGTAGGTGTTTACAACAATATTCTACTTTCATCGACAATAGGACGTAATAAGAATCACATCAACGGTGAGGTCCTTTCAGCAATAATAAACGGAACCGAAGAGGTACTTGAAGCGCTGAGAAGCCTTGGTGTCGGAATCTGGTCAACAGGTGGGGAGACTGCCGATATGGGCGACCTGGTAAGAACAGTCGTCGTGGATTCAACAGTTGTTGCCAGAATGAAGAGGATTGATGTGATTTCAAACAACAACATCAGGGAAGGAGATGTGATTATCGGATTGTCTTCCTCAGGCCAGACGACCTATGAGAAGGAGTACAACAGCGGTATGGGAAGCAACGGACTTACCTCTGCCCGGCATGATATATTTGCTCCTTACCTGGCTTCAAAGTATCCTGAGAGCCTTGATACCACACTTACATACGATCTCATCTATTCAGGGAAATACAGACTTACTGATCCCATCGATGGTTTGAAAATTGATGCCGGTAAAATGGTACTTTCACCAACCCGTACTTATTCACCTGTTATTATAAAGGTATTGGAGTCGATGCGGAATGAGATCCATGGGATGGTGCATTGTTCAGGTGGAGGACAGACAAAAGTGATGCATTTTATTGATAATCTGCACATTGTTAAAGACAACCTGTTCCCTTTACCTCCTTTGTTCAGGATTATTCAGGAACAATCCGGTACCCCATGGGCAGAAATGTATAAAGTTTTCAATATGGGTCACAGATTTGAGATTTATACAGACAAAAAGAATGCAGCTGAAATAATTAATATAGCAGGCGGATTCAATCTTGAAGCTAAAATTATCGGATTATGTAAAGCATCTGACAAGAAAAAACTTACAATAACATCTGAATTTGGTTCATTCGAATATTAAGTTGATTTATTCTTTACATTACCAGCCACCAGTTGCCTTCCGCCTGTTGCCTGTAGCCTAATTTTGTATTACCTTTGCCCCCTGAAAATTAACATAATATGGCAAATAATATGATTCTTGAGAAGCTTGAAGGCGTGAAGACACGTTTCATTGAGGTTGGGGACCTTCTTACCCAGCCCGAGATTCTCACGGATATGAAGAAGTACGTAAGACTGAATAAGGAATACAAAGATCTTGTTCCTATTATTGAGTCGTACGAAAGATACAGGCTTGCGTTAAGTAATATAGCCAGCGCAAAGGAAATTATGGCCACTGAGAAGGATGATGAGATGCGCGATATGGCTAAGGCTGAATTTGATGAACTGACTTCCAGGATACCTGAAATGGAGGAGGAGATCAAGATGCTTATTATTCCAGCCGATCCGGAGGATGATAAGAACGCTGTTATGGAGATCAGAGCAGGAACAGGTGGTGATGAGGCCAGTATTTTTGCAGGAGATCTTTTCAGAATGTACAGCAAGTACTTCGAAACAAGAGGATGGAAGGTTGATGTTACAAATACTTCGGAAGGTACAGCAGGCGGATATAAGGAAATAGTGCTTAGCATAACGGGCGAGGCTGTTTATGGCATTATGAAATATGAATCGGGTGTGCACCGTGTGCAACGTGTTCCCCAGACTGAAACACAGGGACGTATACATACATCAGCGGCTTCTATTGTTGTGCTTCCGGAAGCTGATGAATTTGATATTGATCTCAGAACCGAAGATATCCGAAAAGACACATATTGCTCGTCCGGGCCGGGTGGACAGTCAGTTAATACAACCTATTCGGCAATTAGGCTTACCCACATTCCTTCAGGTATTGTTGTAACATGCCAGGATGAAAAGTCGCAGCTTAAAAACTACGACAAGGCTCTTAAGGAACTCAGAACAAGGCTCTATAATCTTGAATATCAGAAGTATCTCGATGGAGTTTCCCTTCGCAGAAAGACTATGGTTTCGACAGGTGACCGTTCTGCCAAAATACGTACTTATAATTATCCCCAGGGACGAATGACCGATCACCGTATTAATCTTACCAGCTATAATCTCCCTTCAATCCTCGACGGAAATATTCAGGAGGTACTTGATAAATTGCAGATGGCCGAAAATGCTGAAAGACTAAAAGAAAGTAATATTTAATACTGGTTTTATGAACCATGAAGCCCTCTTTCAGAATATTGTCAGAAAGCGCTCCTTCCTCTGTGTAGGACTCGATTCTGAGATGGAGAAGATTCCTTCATTTCTTCTTGGGGAAACAGATCCCGTATTTGAGTTTAACAAAAGGATCATTGACTCAACTCATAAATATACAGTGGCTTACAAGCCTAATGTTGCCTTTTATGAGTGTAATGGTGCCAGCGGCTGGAATACTCTGGATGCCACCGTCAGATATATCCGGGAAAATTTTCCTGATATTCTTGTAATAGCTGATGCAAAGCGGGGAGATATAGGTAATACCTCGAAAATGTATGCGAAAGCTTTCCTTGAAAATATGCCATTTGATGCAATCACAGTCGCACCATATATGGGCGAAGATTCTGTAACCCCTTTCCTCTCATATAAAGATAAATGGGTTGTGCTCCTGGCTCTTACTTCAAATAAAGGTGCTGATGATTTTCAATATCACAGCGATGATGGTATATTGTTGTTCGAGAGGGTTTTGTCTGTTTCAAAGAAATGGGGTAATCTCAATAATATGATGTATGTTGTCGGTGCAACACGTGCGGATATGCTTATTGAGATCCGACGGCTGGTTCCTGATCATTTTCTACTTGTTCCGGGAATAGGAGCACAGGGAGGCAGCCTCCAAGAAGTGGCAAAATTCGGGATGAACAGCAAATGTGGTCTGCTGGTCAATTCTTCAAGGGGAATTATCTTTGCCGATTCAACTGAGAATTTTGATAAAGTAGCCGGAGAAAAGGCACAAGAGGTGCAGG
>JANNKF010000174.1:0-1781 GCA_031396165.1 Bacteroidales bacterium
TATGAAAATAATCTCTGTAGTCGGCGCAAGACCAAATTTTATGAAAATAGCCCCGTTTATACATGCTATTGATGCGCATAATGCCTTATTGAAAAATATTGTCGAACATACTCTTGTACACACCGGGCAGCACTATGATGACCGTATGTCACGTGCATTTTTTGAACAACTGGAGATACCGGAAGCTGACATAAACCTCGGTGTAGGTTCAGGAAGTCATGCTGAACAGGTAGGTAATACAATGATTGCTTTTGAGAAAGTTTTACAGGCTAAAAAACCCGATTGGGTTGTTGTTGTCGGCGATGTAAATGCAATTCTGGCCTGTTCTGTGACTGCCAAAAAGGAAAATATTCTATGCTGTCATATTGAAGCAGGTCTTCGTTCCGGTGATATGTCAATGCCGGAAGAGGTCAACCGTCTCGTGGCTGACCGGATTTCCGACCTTTTGCTTACACCCGACAGGATCTCTTCTGAAAATCTCAGAAAAGAGGGAGTTCCCGAATCTAAAATTGTTTTCACAGGTAATATCATGATCGATACTCTTGAAAATAACAGAATTAAAGCTGAAGAGCTCAGTATCAGCGATATTGTAAATGAAAATTCTCTCGAACAGTCAGGGATCAACTTTGTAAATTCATTGTCTTCTGATTTTGCTGTTATGACCTTACACAGGCCGTCGAATGTTGACAATAAGGCTATACTTGAACCTATCGTAAGATTTATGATTGATGAAGTTTGTCCCAATCTGCCACTTATCTGGACTGTTCATCCACGAACCAGAAAAATGCTTCAGTCGTTCGGTCTCCTTGAAGAAATTATGGTACAAAAAAATCTTGTGCTTTTAGAACCACTTGGATATCTTGAGCTGTTAAAACTAAATATGCATGCAAAAGTGATTCTGACAGATAGCGGTGGATTGCAGGAAGAATGCACCATTCTCGGTACACCTTGCCTCACGCTAAGGTGGAATACAGAACGACCGGTAACACTTCGCGAACATGGGGGAGCAAGCGTACTGGTTGGTAATAGTATAGATATTATCAGAAAGGAGTTTCTCACGGCTGTAAAGAAACCCAGGGTACCGGTGTTCCCGGAACTGTGGGATGGGAAAACCGCGGCAAGATGTCTTAAAGCGATCCTGGATTTTAAATCGTAATAGGTTGATAATTAATGTCGTAACCATAGTTTAAATAGTGATAAAAGTCAAAGATTATGAATTCACTTAAAAAATCATTGTTTGTAATATTTACATTTGTTATCGTCAGCAGTTGCTCAAAAGATGATCCGGGTCCATTTGAAAGAGCCACAATAACTGATGTCGACGGTAATATTTATGTAACAATAAAAATAGGTAATCAGTGGTGGATGCAGGAAAATCTGCGTACTACAAAATACAGTAATGGTGACATCATCGGAACTACGCTGGGAATCACTCAATCAATTACAACAGAAGTCACCCCCAGGTATCA
The DNA here is from genome assembly GCA_031396165.1 of Bacteroidales bacterium. Classification (GTDB taxonomy): domain Bacteria; phylum Bacteroidota; class Bacteroidia; order Bacteroidales; family VadinHA17; genus LD21. The sequence goes on from JANNKF010000174.1 coordinate 1,470, forward strand.
CTGGTCTTATCTCGGTAATGAAGGACTTTCTGCAATTTATGGAAGACTCTATACCTGGCATACAGTTACTGAAACCCGTAAAGTGTGCCCCATAGGATGGCATCTTCCGAGTGACGGAGAATGGACAGTTCTCTCAGACTTCCTGACAACCGGTAATTATGGATATCAGGGCGACGGAAACGATATTGCTAAATCAATGGCATCAAAATCTGGTTGGCTCCTGCATGGAGTTAAAGGATTGATAGGGAATGAGCAGGAAAGTAATAATAGTTCTGGCTTTTCAGCCCTGCCGGGAGGGGTGAGAGAGCCAAC
>JANNKF010000176.1:0-1601 GCA_031396165.1 Bacteroidales bacterium
ATAACTCGGACGGTGCTATGAAAAGCATTATCCCGAGGTCCTGTAAAATTAAATAATAATCTTAAAAACTTCTTCTTATAAATTCTATAAAATCAGGCTGCTATAAGCGGTCAAGTATAATCTGCCGCAATCACATGTCATTTTTTATAGATAAGGGTGCGAAGGCTTTAATTTGTAATCTGATTGTCACATGCCGAGTTTTGCGCTATCCCTAACTGATTAAGATCTTATAGATTTATGTTTTCTACTAAGCTACTCCTGTTACATAAGGTTGTCTGTTTTTCATTACATATCTTATTCTATTTAACAATTTACGGGCAACTTTGATTATTACTTTCTGCCCTTTATTATTAGTCAGATGCTGGTGATAGTACTGCATCAGTGCCGGATCCTGCCGGATAGCCTGCCAGGAGGATTCAATTAACAATGTTCTGAGGTATTCATTGCAGCGAAAGGTAATTCCCGCGTTGTAAGATGTCTCGCCACTCTGCTTTACCCTGGGAACCAAACCTACAAAACTGCTTAAATGATTGATATGAGGGAAACGGTTAATATCACCAATCTCGGTTATTAATGCACTGGAAGTCAAAGGACCAATTCCGGAAACAGTTTTTAATAAATTATATAATTCCTTATCATATTCACGCACTCTTATTCTGATCTGCCGGCTGAGTATCAGGATTTGCTCTCTGTGGTATTCAAATGAACGGATCAGATTTGTGAAAGCATCCTGACCACTTGAGGTTTTCATTTGAATCTGTTTTAACCAGTCAATAAATTTCAAAGGCCACTGATTATTATCAAACTCAGGTGGAATAAAGATGCTGTAATACTGAAGAAAGCTTTTTATCCTGTTCTTGCTTCTTCTGAAATCACGCATGAGATAGAACCTGGTTCTGTTTAAGCTACGAAGTTCTTCCATATCCCTGTCAAAAATGTGGATTGCTCTGAGTAACCCTTTTTCAAGCGCTCTGGCGATCTTTCGGCTGTCAACCGGATCTCGCTTCTGAAGCTGCTCTTTTTGGCTCGCAGGTATGTCTGCTGCGTTAATAACAATATTTTTTATACCAAGGTCATTTAGTCTCCTATGAATTCCATAACCACAGAAACCAGCTTCGTAGGCACTGTGATAGCTTCCTCCGGGAAACATTTTTTGAAGATAATTGTACAATACCTGGGGATCGGGAGGTTGAGTAAAAGTCCTGTGTTCCATTCCTTCAACAAGTATTGTAACACTCCAGCTCTTCTTATGAACATCTAGTCCAATGTAAAGGTCTTTACCTTTGAAATCGATTTTTTTTGTAACTTGTGTTTGCATAGTCTCTTGTATTTTGTTTGGCAACAATAAGTTACTAATTAATTTCGGTAATGTACCTGAGACTATGCTTTTATCATATGTGCTTTAATTAATTGGCTTCGGCAGCCCGGACTGCTTCAGAGTAAGCCTTAAAGTCTATGAGAGATAAATTTATGCCGTATATCAGCTTCACTGCACCACGACAGTTTCGTCTCCCGGGACAAAGTCTACGTCGGGCTGCCGGCCACCGCTCTGGCGCCACATTTTTTGCTCTCACCGAGACTATTTCGTCGTGACACGTAAC
>JANNKF010000182.1:0-4770 GCA_031396165.1 Bacteroidales bacterium
GGTGTCTTCCAGATTGTTCCATATCTTCCTGATCTTAGTGAATATTCAAAATCGAGATTAATACCCACATTATTTAAAGCAGTTCTTAATTCATCTGTTAGTTTCACAGCATTTATTCTTTCTCTGATATCAGGAGTATTACGGAGTATTTTCTCCATTATATTTTCAAGAAAAACGATTTTATTGGTTACCCTTCCCTTAATTTCCGAATTTGTTATCTGTGGTGATGGCTCGGTAGTCAACTCATTTGTAATTGATGTTGTATTCTCTGCCGAGAGGAATATTTTATGACCTGAGCTGGTGATTGCAATTGGTTCACCCGGATTGATTATACCGTACATTTCAAGGAGCGCAGAATTAGGCAGATAGCCCTGAAGCTTTTTTGCGAGCGGAGAGTTTGCCGGTACAATGGCAGTGACTGAGTCGGTTGACGACGGGTCTATTTCTTCTACTATGTTATTTATTAATTCCTTTTCTTCAAGATTGAGTACTACCGACTCGAGAGCTTTATTTGCCAGATAGCGGAACTGCTGATCAGTAATATTAATGGCATTCCTGATCCATATCAACTGAATAAGAATGAGACCCGTTATAGCCAAAAAAAAGAAGATGGCCAGCAATACTATGGTTATCCGCTTCATATTCTACAAAAATACTCGTATAAATCCTATAATGGTTCATATTAACTTACTTTAACAGAAGGGGAAAGTTTGAAGTGAGCTAAAGTGACTAAAGTGAGCTAAAGAGACTAGAGCCTAACTTTAGGCACTCTTCTTTTATTAACACTAGAGATATTCGGAAATGAGCTAAACTTTAGGCACTCTAGGCACTCTAGGCACTTTAGTCACTTTTTCAGACTTTAACATTTCTTTAAATAATTGTTAATATTCAGCTATTTAGGTTAAAATATTTTTTTATTATAGGAATGCGTCTTATATTTGTAAAGGATTTGGCACGATATTTGAATATTACGATATAGAGGTTTTTTTCATAGGTTAGGTTAGTTTTAGGGTTATCAAAAAAGTGAGGCTGACAATCGTCAGCCTCTTCTTTTTTGATATTATTAGGCTGGATATAGGTCAATAAGAGTAATTGTGCCAGTTACTTATGATGATTTCAACTCTTTTTCGACAAAGCAGCAACCTTGGTAATAGTTAGATTCTTTTCCTTTGCAGCATAATATATGCGTTTTCTGATAAGCCCGGCTTTTTTCCCCTGAAGGTAAGTCAGGTCGATCACAAATGAACTGCCATCACTTAAATGGAGTAGCGCTTTTTTCTGTTTCTGTGGCATAACAATTTCCCTGATATCAATCCAATTGAAACTATGCTTTTTGGGTTTGAACAGACCATACCTGAACTCAATTTTATCATCGTCGATGAGGAAAAACAGATCTTTCCTTTTAATAGTGGCCAATGCAGCTATGACTGATACAACCAGACTTATTCCATAGGGTGCGGTGGCCAGTACAATGGGAATACTTTTGTGACCAAAAACAAGATTTGATATTACTACCGAGGTTCCCGCAAGAAAGAATAGAATTGCGAATCCCCATAGCAGGAGTTTCCCCCCCTTTGTAAACTCCTCCTCAGATAAATTGTAAAACAACTTTTCCATAGACTATTGAGTTATGTAATGTAAATTCTTGTCCTTAAAGGTAAGTAAATCAATAAAGAATACTGCGTTAACCGATTCAATTTCCCGCAGTAGGACAGTTAATGATTGGGCAGAATAGGCATTTTCAGGATCATGAACCTGAAAAATGTAATCAATATTATTAAGATTTTTGAGCAGAAATTTTTTCCCGGATCTGTTCGAGATGAGGTTGTATGTAATTTCCTGAGAATTTTTTGCAGAAAAGAACCGGCTGAATTCAATTGCAGATGTTTTGTCATCACCGGTACTCACAGGAGATGCATTTTTGAGAGATATGGCTAATTTCTTATTTATTGAAAGGGAAAGTTTGTAATCAGGTTCTGCAGATACCAGTCCCAACAGAATAAACTCCTCTTTGTGCTCAATTTTAAGTTGTACACGCGTAATTTTCTGATTAATCTTCATCCTTCATGCTGGCTTGACAGATAAAGTTAAGTAAAAAAGGGATACTTTGTCCTAAGCATAACAATTATCTTTCAACCTTTTCCAGGCCTGACATGATGCCTCCTGTTCTGCCTCTTTCTTTGAAGATCCGTGCCCTTCGCCTAATTCTTTCTTATCAATGAACAGAATTGTTGAAAATACAGATTTTTTAAGTTTGAAATCGTACTCTTCCTTATATGTAAAAATAAGGTTAGATTTATGTTTTTGCACCCACTCGAAAACCAGACTTTTGTAATCGGTATCAGTTGTTACAATTTCATTAAGATTGAGAAACTTATTCAGTACATTTTTAAGAAACAACTTCTTTGTTTTCCTGAAACCCTTATCAAGAAATACTGCACCGATAAGTGCCTCAAAGGCATCACCATAGAGATTTTTTGTTGGGTGAACAGAACTTACGTTACTTACGAGGATTTTATTGATTCCCATTGATAGTGCAAGCTGGTTGAGTACATCCCTGTTTACTATACGTGAACGGATTTTTGTAAGGAATCCCTCATTTGCATCGGGAAATTTTTCGAAGAGAAAATCTGACAGAATCGCATCGAGCACCGCGTCTCCGAGATACTCGAGTCTTTCATTATTTACTTTCTTTCCATCGGGAAGTGTAAATGTGGCAGACCTGTGAATAAAAGCTATTTCATATAACCTCAGATTCCCGGGCCTGAAACCAAGGATTTTTCTTAAACGGGAGCTGAATTCCCGTTTATCCAGTAAAAATGTACCATTTATTCTTTTTCGGAATAACGACACTAAGCTTCAGCTTTTTTAACAACTACAGAGGCATTATGCCCGCCAAATCCAAAAGTATTACTCAAGGCATATTTGACTTTCCTGTGTTGAGCTTTGTTGAGAGTCAGATTCAGATTATTATCTATATCCGAATCAGGAACACTGTAATTGATTGTAGGAGGAACGATATCATGAACTACAGACATTATTGCGGCAATTGCCTCAATGGCACCTGCTGCACCGAGAAGATGGCCAGTCATCGATTTGGTCGAACTGATATTCAGTTTATAAGCATGTTCTCCAAAGACACTTACAATAGCTTTTGTTTCTGAGATATCGCCGAGAGGAGTAGATGTTCCGTGGACATTAATATAATCAATGTCTTTTACATCAAGTCCGGCATCTTTGATAGCGAGTTTCATAACATTTCTCGCTCCCAGGCCTTCAGGATGAGGTGCTGTCATATGATAGGCGTCTGCAGTTAAGCCTGTTCCAATAAGTTCAGCATAAATTTTCGCCCCTCTTGCTTTCGCATGTTCATACTCTTCAACAACCAATGCACCGGCTCCTTCCCCAAGGACAAAACCATCGCGGGTTTTATCAAATGGGCGTGATGCTGATTTGAAATTATCATTGTTTGTTGAAAGAGCCTGAAGAGCATTAAAACCACCGATCCCGGGTTCATTAACAGCGGCTTCAGAGCCTCCGGTAATGAATATATCAGCTTTACCCCAGCGGATATAATTTATGGCATCAATGATCGAATTGGTCGAGGATGCACATGCTGAAACAGTTGCAAAGTTAGGTCCCCTGAAACCATATTTTATGGAGATTGCTCCGGCAGCAATATCCCCAATCATCTTGGGGATGAAGAATGGACTAAAACGGGGTGTCCCATCCCCAAGAACATAATCTTTAATTGCCAGATAGAAGGTCTCAAGTCCCCCGATCCCTGATGCCCATATTACACCAACTCTGTCTTTATCTACTGTTTCGAGGTTAAGACTTGAGTCTTTCAATGCTTCATCGGTAGCTACCAGCGCATACTGAGAATACAAATCCAGTTTATTGGCTTCCTTTCTGTCAAAATAAGTTTTTGAGTCGTAGCCTTTTAATTCGCAGGCAAACTTGGTTTTGAACTTTGCTGTATCAAAACGAGTGATCATTACTGATCCGCTTTCCCCTTTCTTCAACCCTTCCCAGTAGTCATGCAAATTATTACCTAAAGGAGTTAGCGCTCCTAGTCCTGTTACTACAACTCTTCTCATAAATGGGTTTTTAACGATGCAAACTATTTTGCATTTTCCTCAATGTACTTGATTGCATCACCAACGGTTCCGATGGTCTCTGCCTGATCGTCTGGAATTCCAATATTGAATTCTTTTTCGAACTCCATGATTAACTCAACAGTGTCAAGAGAGTCTGCACCTAAATCATTGGTGAAACTTGCTTCCGGAGTTACTTCTGATTCGTCTACTCCTAGTTTGTCAACTATTATTCCCTTTACTCTTGCGGCAATGTCAGACATAATAATAAATTTTAATTAATATTAATTTTTGAACCATGCAAAGAAATATATTTGTACCATATTTTTCAAGTGATTTGATGTTTTTTTATTTAGGGTACTGTATAATAAATTGATAATTAGAAAAATAATCTTATTTTACAACATAAATTGTTTACTGACCAAATTCTAATTATCAAAAAATGAGGAACATAGCAATCCTGGCTTCCGGATCAGGTACTAATGCAGAAAATATGTTGATTGATTTCTATTCGCTTGTCATACACGGATCACCTTGGTAACCTTTAACGTTCAACCTTCAACTATTTTTCCCAAACCAGAGAGGCCGCGCCGATTACGCCGGCATCGCCCCATAGCTTTGAGTAAACCAGTTCCGCCGAATTAGCCAGCACCGGATGAATATTTTCGTAGAG
>JANNKF010000210.1:0-3034 GCA_031396165.1 Bacteroidales bacterium
CCTGTCGCCTGTCGCCTGTCCCACCTGTAAATCATGTAACTCTTTAATAAAGTTGTGTAATACTTTCGTTATGCACGTGATCTAATTTTGCAGTATATAATTACAAGGATAATTACATAAACAAATAAACCTAATTATGAAAAAATTGAGAATGAGTCTGATCGTAGTTCTGAGTGTGGGGTTGATCATTTCAGGATGTGCATCATGGAACAAAACACAAAAGGGAGCAGTTGTAGGAACCGCTGCAGGTGGAGGAATGGGAGCTGTTATCGGAAAAGCCGCAGGGAATACTGCTCTGGGTGCAATTATCGGTGCAGCTGTTGGCGGAGCAACCGGCGCAGTAATCGGACATAAAATGGACAAACAGGCTGAAGAGATAAAGAAAACGGTTCCCGATGCAAAGGTCGAACGTGTTGGTGAAGGGATTGTTGTTGAATTCAGCAGTAATGTTTTATTCGGGTTCGATAAATCGCTTCTCTCTTTCGATGCAAAAACAAATCTTGATAAACTTGTAAAAGTTCTTGATGAATATAGTGACACAGATATTGAATTACAGGGCCATACCGACAGCAAAGGAAGTTTGACCTATAACCAGAACCTTTCGGAAGAACGAGCCGGAACCGTATCGGGTTATCTAAGAGCAAAGGGAATCAGTTCAGGCAGAATGAATATAAAAGGATTCGGCGAAACAGTACCTAAATATGATAATGACTCAGAATCAGGACGCAGCCAAAACAGAAGAGTTGAGTTTCTGATTACAGCAAATGAAAAGATGAAAGCTGATGCTGCGAAGACAACGACGAACTAAGAGACGGAAGAAGAATTTCGGATTGCGGATTTCGGATTGCGGATTGCGAATTTGACTTCGGTTTTCTGATCAAAAAAACTACAAACAACTAAACTAATAATAACAAACAATTATGAAAGCAAGACTCTTTCCAATTACATTAATCCTGTTACTATCGGCACCTCTGTTAATTGCTCAAACAGCTGAAAGAGGGAGAATGTCCGTTGCAATTCTGGGGGGTGTAAATTTCCAGAATCTGAATGGAAAACTTTCGAGCGGTGACAAACTTAAAAATGACATGCTGTTAGGTTTCCACGCAGGGGTTAACGTTCAGATACCCATAGTTCCGGAGTTCTATTTTCAACCCGGATTAATGTTTGCTGTAAAAGGGGCCAAGAATACGTATACAATTTTTGGCGCTGAATTAACAGACCAAACCAAGATTAATTACATTGAGATGCCGTTAAATCTGGTTTACAAAGGTGCCCTGGGCAACGGATTTGTTATGATTGGATTCGGACCTTATGTGGCTTACGGTATAAGTGGCAAACAAATACTAGAGGGAAACTCATTAACTTTTGAGCGAGGTACAGATTATAATGCATTTGATGCAGGAGGAAACATCTTTGCCGGATTTGAAATGACAAGTGGGATCTTTTTACAGCTGGATACTCAGTTCGGGATGATGAATATTAATTCAGATGACAACCCAACAACAAAAAATACAGGATTCGGACTTTCTTTAGGATATAGGTTTTAAGAATGGGGTTAATTGTGAAGAACCGTCTCTGGGAACAGAGGCGGTTTTTTTTATGGTTGCAAAAAAGCCGCACTATTATAAATAATGCGGCTGTATTTGTTGCTGAAATTTAAAACCCAAAACCTGTCTATCAGAAGATATATCTTATAGAGAGAGCTCCTCCGTCGGCCCAAAAACCCGAATAGCCAATAAAATTAAAAGCCGGTTTCCAGTCTATTCCAAGGTTGATTGGCACCTCATTAAAGCTATATTCCAGACCCAATATTCCATCGATGCCCACAACTGTGTAGTTTGTTCCGCGGTTTCCCCAATATCTGTCAGTGTAATCACCATTCCAGAATCCAATATGTCCTCCGATTCCATAATACCATTTCAACCTGTCGGTATTGAAAGCCTGATTATGTATTTCATAAAGGACTGTTATTTCAACTCCACGCCATCTGCTTGCAAGAATGAATTCGAGAGCAGTTTTTTCGCGTGTGAAATGTTTCACAGTAAGACCATTGGCAAACCCGCCTCTAAGTCCGATACCTGTCCGGTAATCCTGTGCATTAACAATTGAAACGAAACTAAAAAGAATAAGACAAATTGTTAGAATTTTTTTCATAATGGTAAATCTTAATTAATGTTTAAATTTTTAATATGAGTATCGGGAATAAGAAATAATCTTAAAAATGATTGTGAGGATCCTCACTAACAGCAGAAATGATATGACTTTTGGGGAGCTAATGCTGCTTTCTAATCATTCAATTGCATCATCAATTGTTTCCGTGATAAGAAAATTCTGTTTTTAACAGTACCTATTTTCAGGTTAAGTTCATCAGCTATTTCGGTATATTTATAACCATCAACATACATTTTAAATGGTATTCTTAGCTTATCATTCAGATAATCAATGTTCTGATTGATCTCCTGAACATAACAGGCTGACTCAGGACTATCGGTGCTGGCAGGCTCAGGTTTTTGAACAAATACCGGATCACTAATACTATCTGAATAAATATTTTTCCGTTTGCTTCTCCTGAAACCATCTACAAATGTGTTCTTCATTATGGTGAAGGCCCAGGATTTAAATTTTTTATTGTCAACATACTTCTCCCGGTTTATCAAAACTCTGAGGTATGTTTCCTGTACAAGATCTTTTGCATCAGCCCGTTTTAAATTGAGACGGTAGGCGTACTTCAGCAAGCTGTGTTCAAGACTTATCAGTTGCGAGCAAAATTCTATTGATGTCATATAGCGGTTTTCAGATTAATTAGAAAAGAGTGACCAGAAACTATTTTTTGGGAGCCAGTAAGATCAGGACTACTCCAAAACCCATGACAGCAACACCAACCAATGGTGACCAATTAAGATGATGAGGTTTATTGGCTGTAATTTCGAGAGCACCAAGGTCAACTACCTTCTCCCTGGTGAAGATGGTAAATGCGGTAAATATGGTTAGTATAAGACCGGCAATAACTGTTAAAAATCCTGCTTTTTTCATT
>JANNKF010000236.1:0-12448 GCA_031396165.1 Bacteroidales bacterium
CGTTGATCATTAATGAAATTTTCTTTTTGAAGGGTTTCAATTATCTTATCAGCATCGCTGCTTCCGACACCCCATGATATCAGCTTGTTTGCTATATCATTACTACAGTATTCTCTTCGTGAACACTGGGCCATAGCCTTGTTCAGGGCTGTTTTGTACAGGGTGCTCTCAGCCATTTTTTAGTCCTTTAATCATCCTGTCCTTCCCATTTATATCTTTCATAATCATAATATTACCATATCCAAACGATTCCATTAGGTTGACCATCGATTTGCCAAGAGCTTCATTTATTTCGAAATAGATTTTTCCATTCGCAATCAGTATCCTTTCAGCAATATTTAATATTCCCCTATAGAACAACAAGGGATCAGAATCACTGACAAACAGGGCCTGATGTGGTTCAAAATCAAGTACATTCCTGCTCATCAGTTTTTTTTCCGAATCCCGTACATAAGGAGGATTACTTACAATAATACCTGCGCGGGAAACTAAACTGAAATCAAAATTGAGGATATCGGCTCTCCTAAACAAGACATTTACATTATTCTGTTTTGCATTTTCACTGGCAACGAGCAACGCTTCATCTGAGATATCAAATCCTGTAATATCTGATCCGGGCAGATTCCCTGCCAGCGCAATCGCAATGCAACCCGACCCTGTTCCGAAATCAAGTATTGTACCCTTAAATCCACTGTTTTCCTTTATTATCAGATCAACCAGTTCCTCTGTTTCCTGACGGGGGATGAGAGTTGCCGGAGTAAGTTTTATTGTATAATCATAAAAAATAGTTTCTCCCAGAATATACTGAAGTGGCCTGCCGCTTTTAAGTTCCCGGCAAATTTTGATACACCGGTCTGCCTGTTTACTGGTTATTAGCGGATCAGTAAGATAGATCTGATGCAACTTTGTGGCTCCGGTAAGTGTCTTGATAATGATGTTAACCAGAGCCGAGAGTTCCGGTTCTTTATAGACTTCATTAAGTTCATCAGCAAGATATAACCTGATATCTTTTATAGTTTGTATATTGACACCCATAACTCAAATTTACTCTTTTCAGCGATATGCACGAGAATGATGATGAGAAATTCATGAGAAGGTGCCTGGAACTGGCAGCAGGTGCAGAAGGTATGACATACCCCAATCCGCTTGTAGGTTCTGTTGTTGTGTATAAGGGAATAATAATTGGTGAAGGGTATCATCTTAAGGCAGGCGAGCCACATGCAGAAGTTAATGCAATTAATTCTGTCAGCGATAAGTCAAAATTAATTGAATCAACACTTTATGTAAATCTTGAACCTTGTTCACATTTCGGAAAGACTCCTCCGTGTGCTGATTTTCTTGTTGAGAACGAAATTCCCAGGGTAGTAATTGGAACAGCAGATACAAGCGATAAGGTGTCAGGAAAGGGGATAGGAATACTAAAGAAAGCCGGCTGTGAAGTACTTACAGGCGTAATTGAAAATGAGTGCAGATGGCTAAACAGGAGGTTCTTTACATTCAATGAAAAAAAACGACCATGGATAATACTTAAGTGGGCGCAGAGTGTTGATGGCTTTCTCGATGTAAACAGGACAGAAAAAAATGAACTAAAACCTAACTGGATCTCGGGTAAACCTGAAAGAATTCTTGTTCATAAGTGGAGGGCATCAGAACAGGCTATTCTGGTTGGGGCCGGTACCATCAGGTCGGATAATCCTAAGCTTAATGTGAGGGAATGGAGGGGACATGATCCGTTAAAGTTAATCCTGAGCAGTTCAGGCAGACTGGATAATGGACTCGATGTAAATGAGACGAAAGGGACTTTTATTGTATTTACCCATAATAATGAATCAAATAACGCCGGTAAGGTAACTGTAAAACTTGACGAAGAAACTTCTTCGGCAACTCAGGTTATTAAATACCTTGCCATGTCAGGGATCCAATCATTATTTATTGAGGGAGGAGCCGGAGTTCTGAACCATTTTATATCTGAGGGTCTTTGGGATGAAGCCCGGATCTTTACCGGCAGGAGTGTTTTTAAGGATGGGTTGAAAGCCCCGCTTATCTCAGGCAGAAATATTTTGAAGAGACATTTTGAGGGAAGTTTACTCGATATATTTATAAATGAAGAAGTAAGCTAAATCTGAGAATTGATTGTTTAAAGAAAAATTTATAATTTTGATAGATTGTACATGATAATTAATTTAGCACTACAGTTATGAAAAAGCGGGTATTATTTATTACAGTAGTAATGATCCTGGTTTCGGTCTCTGCTTTTGGGCAGAATGCCAAGAAGTATTACAAAGCCGGAGCAGAATTTGCTGAAGGGCTGAAGTATGAGGATGCAATTGTACAATTCACAAGTGCAATTGGCTTCGAACCCTCAAACTCCGATTATTATCAGGCCAGGGGTGAGGCATATGTAAATTTGTCAAAATTTGCTGAAGCGAAGGCTGATTTTGAAAAAGTTCTGGTCTTTGCACCAAAAAATGTTGATGCTCTGATTAGTCTCGGCTCTGTTTGTAATAGAACCAATAATTTTGAAGAAGCGCTCAGGCACCTGAACAGGGCTGCAGGAATTGATAAACGTAACTCTAAAGTTTATCCCGAGAAGGTACTTACTCTTATCGGCCTGAGAAGGTTTGACCAGGCACTTAAGACCTCAGATACTGCTATTATTATAAAGGATACCCCTATGGATTATTTTTACCGTGGAAAAATTTACAGGAGCCTTAATAATGATATTCTCGCAAAAAGAGAACTTGAAAAAGCAATTTCCAAAGATAAAAAACTTGCGGAACCTCGTCTTGCACTTGCTGATTTGCTTATTCCTTCCAACCCGGTAGAAGCATTGGCACAATGTAACGAGGTCTTAAAAAATGATGACCGCAATACCGATGCCTATCTGACCAGGGCTAAAGTCTATAAAAAGAATCTTGATTACCCGGGTGCTATAAATGATATCTCTAAAAATATTCTTATTGATCCGTCAATTGCTGAATTTTATCTGGTAAGGGGTATATACTATCAGGAATTCAACCAGCATCCCAATGCTATAAATGATTTTTCTAAATATATTTCGCTGCGCCCCGACTCCTCTAATGGATTTGCCAGGAGAGCAATATCATATGAGGAGATTATGAGCTTCGATAAGGCAATTGCCGATTACAATAAGATTACGCTACTCTCTGAATTTGATATGCGCGCGCGCAAAATGCTCAAAGAGGCTCAGACCAGGTTATATGAACTTAACAGGGAGAAAGATTCACCGGAAATAGCTGTTATCAGCCCCGTCACAGTAAAAGACACTATTGAGATCAGGGGAGATAAGGCAGCAATTCTGATGACCGGCAAGATAAAGGATAAAAGCAAGATAAAAGTTTTTCTGGTAAATAATGGTAAGGTTGATCCTGTGGAGAAAAACGGGGAGTATGAATTTTTTTCAAACATCGATGTTACTGGGTTGAATGCAATAACTTTAATTGCCCTCGATGATTATGAGAACGAAAAAAAGATGGTATTTCCAATCAAACGCACAGAAACAGATCCTCCGGTTGTGGCACTCTTAGCTCCTTACACATCGGAAGATGGCCAGGTTTATCTCGATTCATCAACACCGAACATAGCCATTCAGGGAAAAATCTCCGACGGAAGTAAAATCAAGTCGATCCTAATAGGCGATGTTTCAGCAAGTTACAGCAACAAAGAATTCAATCCATCCTTTACTGTCACAATTGATGTGTCGAACATTAACAAATTTACGGTAGTTGCCGAAGATATCTATGGTAACAGGATGGAGAAAGAGTTTACTCTTAACCGCGAAGGTGCACAAATTGCTGAGAATAATCCTATGGGACGGACCTGGGTTGTTCTTATAGAGAATTCGAGTTATGAGAATTTTGCTGCACTCGACGGTCCTATTAAAGACGTAAGTACAATACAGCGGGCACTTGCCAATTACGAGATACATCAGATCATTCATAAGAAAGATATGACGAAATCTGATATGGAAAAATATTTCAATATTGAGCTTCGCGATAAGATTAAGAAAAACCAGGTTAAGTCACTTCTCGTTTGGTATGCGGGCCATGGCAAATTCATTAACGACGTGGGTTACTGGATTCCTGTTGATGCAAAAAGAGATGATGAGTTTACTTATTTTAATATCAATGCCCTTAAAGCGGGATTACAGGGATATGAAAGCGTTGTGGTACATACACTTGTGGTTACTGATGCATGCGAATCGGGTCCCGGATTTTTTGCTGCAATGCGTGCAACAACCGAAACACCTACCTGTGATAATACAAAAGTAGCCGGTTTGAAGTCAGCTCAGGTCTTCTCCTCCGCAGGTTACCAGCTTGCATCGGATAATTCGAAATTCACTGCAACATTTGCCAACACTCTTATGAATAATAAAAATGCCTGCATCCCAATAGAAACAGTGGTTCAGTATGTAACTGCAGCGGTAACATCAGACGCAGGTCAGAAGCCGAAATTCGGAAATATTCAGGGATTGGAGGACATGCGGGGAACATTCTTCTTTATAGCAAAATAGATTAAGTATGCCAATCAAAAAGACTATAAAGAGCCAGACAAAACTTATTGTCTGGCTTCTGTTGTTGCTATCTGTAACTGTTTTTGAGGTAAAGGCCCAGCAATATTTTTTTGATAATTATAGTATTAAACAGGGTCTGAGCGAACAGAAAGTATACACCCTGCTTCAGGATTCAAAAGATTATATCTGGCTTGGTACCGGCAATGGAGTCTCACGATTCGACGGAAGGAATTTCGAGAATTTTACAACACGCGACTCACTTGCTGCAGGAGGTGTCTGGAGTATTACAGAAGATTCACTGGGTTATATCTGGTTTGGTCATATGAATGGAGGAATTTCACGGTTTTATGGCAGTCACTTTGAACATGCAACATTTGACTCTCTTACGATTACGGGCTCAATAACAAGCATTACACAGATTAAAAATAAGATCTGGTTTACTACATCCACTGAAGGAGCAATACTTGCTGATTTTCCGGTAAATAACTTTAATAAAATTAAAGGTAAACTCTTCAGAGGAAAGAAAGGTCTGAGTGACCAGGTTTTTGGTGCCTCTCTTCTTGCAGATGGGTCCTTTATATGCATCGCAGATGTTGGTTTAAGGAAGTATAACCCTGAAACTGAGAAATTTGAAAATTACCGGATGCCGCATATGACCACCTATTTTAATTCAACCACAATGCTGGAGGATAAAACAGGTAACTTATGGTTTGGAACATATAACGGGGGTCTCTATAAGTATGTAAAATCCGAAAGCCGGATGGAAATGATAGACCTGCCAAAGTCGGGTATCCGAAGTAATTGGGTATCATGTTTGATGGAGGATAGCAGAGGCCGGATCTGGGTTGGTACATTCGGAGGCGGAATAGCGTTAATAGAAGGCGAAGAAATCCGTAAGTTTGATTCAGAAAACGGTTTGAATGCATCGAAGATCTACGACATAATAGAAGATATTGAAGGAAATATTCTGATATCAGATCAGACCAACGGACTCACAATCTTTAAAGGGGATGCCTTCTCAACTCTAATTAATGAAAAAGAGATTCTGCCCGATCCTAATGTGAATGCCGTTTTTCAGGACAGGTCCGGAGCTTTATGGTTTGGAACTAATGCCGGGATCCTGCGATTCTATGAGGGATCTGATAAAAAGCCGGTAATTTATAATGAAGCCAGAAATTCAATATTCGAGGATATAAGGTTTTTCAGGGAAGACAGAGATGACAATTTATGGATCGGTGCAGATTCCGGTGGGGTAATAGTGTTTAATATGAAGACTTCGAAGTTTGAAGCTCAGCCTTATATCAATTCGATGTTACCAGAGCTTGATAAGGTAACAGCCCTCGAAATTGACCGGAAGAATAACCTCTGGGTAGGTACTGTTGATGGTGTTGCGGTAGGAACAATCAATGAACAAAACTTTAAGCGAGAAACTGTTCTTGACAGCATTACTGTGAAAACAATAACAGCACTCTATTGTGATCCCACAGGAGATGTATGGATTGGAATAAACCCGGAGGGGCCAAAGCCCGGACTTTTTAAATACAATCACAGCTCCAACGATTTTAAGCGTTTATCTGCACTTACCGGAATTATTCCAAAAGCACTGACGATGGATCAGAAAGGTATTTTATGGATTGGTACTGGTCAGGGATTGCTTGCTTTCAGAAACGACTCTGTATTATTTACAGTTACCGAGGATGACGGGCTATTATCAGACAATATCAACCTTTTGACTGTCTGGGAAGACGGAAGTATTTATATCGGGACAAATAATGGATTGAACAGATACTTTCCTGAAAACAAAAGGATTTTTTCATATACAGAAAAAAACGGGTTTACGGGAATTGAAACCAAACCAAATGCGGTGTATGAAAGCCCATTGGGTGAAATCTGGTTTGGAACTGCCAACGGTGCCACGAAACTAATCCCTGAGAAAACGTCAACAGTTGAACTCGAACCGTTGACGCATTTAATGGCAATGCGGGTTAACTACGAAACCCGTGAGATGGTGCCCGGAATGAAGCTCAGTTACAACGAAAGGCCAGTTTTTTTCGATTTTTACAGCATTTGTTTAACCAACCCCGATGTGGTAAAGTATAAAGTTAAGCTTGAAGGTGCCGATCAGGCCTGGCAACCTGTAACAGATCAGACAAGAGCCATTTACTCCGCCCTTCCTTCGGGTAAATACACATTCATGGTTATTGCAAGCAATAGTCAGGGTGTCTGGAACAGTAAACCTGTTACCTACAGTTTTTTCATTAAACCACCTTTTTACCGTACATGGTGGTTTATATTAACCGCAGTAATACTGATAGTTGTAATTTTTGTTGTCTATATTAAAATCAGGGAGCGAAATCTGGTAAAGGAAAAGCTGATACTCGAAAAAAAGATTAAAGCGCGTACAGCTGAGGTTGTTCAGAAGAGTCTGGAAATTGAAGAGAAAAACCGAGATATAACAGCCAGTATTCGTTATGCAGAGCGAATTCAGCATGCAATGCTTCCCCCCGAAGATTGTATAGACGAAACGTTTGTACTTTTCATGCCTAAGGATATAGTGAGCGGTGATTTTTACTGGATGTACGATAACGGCGATCAGCAATTCATAGCTGTTTGCGATTGCACTGGCCACGGAGTACCGGGAGCTTTCATGTCGATTATCGGACATAATTCGTTGAATAAGGTTGTGAGGGAATACGGGATCACCAGACCTGCTGCCATTCTTGACCAGCTCAACACGGAAGTGCTTAAAGCGTTGATGCAGAGAAATGAAGAGACAATAAATGACGGTATGGATATGGCACTTGTTTCATTCGGGAAAAAGAAGTGTTCTCTTCATTTTGCAGGTGCTTATAATCCTCTATATGTTGTAAGAAAAGGAGAGGTGATTGTATATAAGGGCGACCGGTTCCCGATAGGAATGACAGCAATCGGAGAAAAGAAGAGTTTTACAAATCAAACAGTCGACATCCAGCCCGGCGATATGATCTACATGTGCACGGATGGCTATGCAGACCAGTTCGGATCTGCCGATGTGAAGAAATATAAGTCAGGAAATGTTAAGAAGCTGTTAGCTGAAATTTATCATCTTCCGGTTTGTGATCAGCGGGAACGTCTTAAAAAAGAGATACTTGAATGGAGAGGTGGTCTTCAGCAGGTAGATGATATACTATTTATAGGGACAAAAATACCTGGCTGTTAGATCTTTGCTATTTTTCTCCACTCCTCATTACCCATATTTCTGCTTTTCAGGGCATTGACAGCCTCTTCAGGAGTATTAACGACTTGCCAGATGGCTTTATGTTCTGATCTTAGAAATTGGTTTTCCACCATATTATCAAGAAAAGTAATAAGATGGTTATAATAACCCAGGGTATTGAGAATTATTATCGGGCCGTCAAAAAGGCTTAATTGTTTTAGGGTTATTGCTTCCGTAAGTTCTTCGAGCGTTCCAACACCACCAGGTAATGCAATTATCCCGTCCGATAAGCTGAACATTTTTTTCTTACGCTCACCCATATCCGGAGTTATGATCATATCTGAAATCCCATTGTGTCCCCATCCTTCGTCCTGCATAAATGAGGGAATAACTCCGGTTACCTTGCCTCCGTTATGCATTACAGCATCGGCCAGTTTGCCCATAAGTCCGATTCCTCCTCCACCGAATACCACCTCAATATCTGATGCAGCAAGGATTTCTCCGAGCTTAGAGGCTGCAATATTATATTCATTAGGAATACGACTGCTTGATGAGGCAAAAACACAGACTTTCATATGCGACAATTAAAAAGGCCGTTACAGATTATCAGAACGGCCATATTATGCAGAATAAATTACTAAATGAGGGCAGTAAGCTTTGCAACTACAGCATTTTTCGGAACTGCACCTACCTGTTTATCAGCTATTTTGCCATCTTTAAAAAATAAAATAGTCGGAATATTCCGGATTCCATATTTTGCAGCAACGCCGGGACTGCTGTCGACATCGCATTTTAGTACAACTGCTTTGCCGGCATACTCATGCGAAATTTCTTCAATAATCGGGGCAATCATCCTGCATGGCCCACACCACTCAGCCCAAAAATCAACCAAAACCGGTTTGTCTGATTTGATTACCAGGTCGTCGAAATTGCCATCATTTACCTCTTGTGCCATACTTATAACTTATTTAAAATATACCTTATTTTCCGCGTACAAAGATAGCTAATTTACTTTAAAATCTATTCCCGGATGATCTTCAAGATATGATATAAAACTGTTATTAAGTCTTACTCTGAAAGTTCTCGAAAACATTGGCAGAGAGATTTTATCATCAGAATCGAGAAAGAGAAATTTCAATTCGGTTTCACCCTTATTCTCATGAACCAGTTCTTTAAGTTCATTGATCATCTCCGGATTAATATTCTCAGGATCAATTTTAATTGTTACCGATTTGATAAGTTCATCCTTGACACTCGACAGCAGGGTTATTGTTTTTATCCTGAATTCCAGTTCATCCTCTTTATATTTTCTTTTCTGTACTCTCCCTTTGATCAGCAGGTAGTAGCCCATTGTAAAAAATTTGCTGTTATTGATGAAATCTTTATCAAACATCATAAACCGGAAAGAGTCGGTATAATCCTGAATGGTGAATGATCCGTAAGGTTTACCATTCTTGCCGATACCATTTCTTGTTTCTGTTACCATTCCTGCAACAGTGACATCTCTCTCGAGGTAATCACGCATGTTTTGCAGGTCAGCAAGATTTGCTGTAGTGAAAGTATTGATCTCAAGCTTAAAATCATCAAGAGGATGGGAGGAGAGATAAATTCCTATAACCTCTTTTTCCCTATTGAGCTTTTCAAGTTTAGGCCAGTCGGGACAAGGAGAAGGTTCCGGCTTTACCATATCGAAGCCACCGGTTTCGCCGAAAAGTGATTGCTGGCTTGAGTTCTTAACCAACCTCGCATTATTTCCGTACCTGATAAGACTTTCAATAAAGCTTGTTCCTCTTGTGTCGAGAGAAAAATATTGTGCCCTTATTATACTCCCGAAACAATCGAAGGCTCCGGCAACAGCCATCGCTTCAAGGTTTTTCTTATTTAGTGAATTAAGGTTAACCCTTTCAACAAGGTCATACATATCTTTGTACAAACCATTCTTCTCTCTCTCTTCAATCAGCTGAAGAACAGCATTTTCACCTACTCCCTTAATTGCACCCAATCCAAATCTGACATTCCCGTCCTTGTTAACTGTGAATTTCAGGTTACTCTCATTTACGTCGGGACCGAGTACCTCCATACCCATTCGCCGGGTCTCATCCATAAAAATTGTGATCTTTTTAATGTCGCTGATATTGCGGCTGAGGACTGCAGCCATATATTCTGCAGGGTAGTTGGCTTTAAGGTATCCTGTCTGATAAGCAACAAGTGCATAACAGGTTGAATGTGATTTATTAAATGCATACTGCGCGAAAGCTTCCCAGTCGGACCAAATTTTATTTACAATAGCTACATCATATCCTTTTTTTGTACACCCTTCCTGGAATTTGAGTTTCATCTCATCCATTATGGAGCGCTTCTTCTTCCCCATCGCTTTCCTTAGGGAATCAGCTTCTCCTTTGGTGAAGCCGGCAAGCTCCTGCGAGAGTAACATCACCTGTTCCTGATATACCGTAATGCCATATGTGTCATTAAGGAATTTCTCCATTTCAGGTATGGCGTAGTCGATCTTTTCAGTACCGTGTTTCCGGCGGATAAACTTGGGAATATACTCCATCGGTCCCGGTCTGTAAAGGGCATTCATGGCTATCAGATCCTCAAGCCGGTTTGGTTCGAGGTCTCTGAGATACCTTTTCATTCCGGTAGATTCAAACTGGAATATAGCGGTTGTCTCACCATTGCTGAAAAGCTCAAATGTCTTTTTATCATCAAGAGGAAGATCATCGATATTTATCTCTACCCCTTTGGATTTCTTTATGTTACCGATAGCATCCTTAATAATAGAAAGCGTTTTTAGGCCCAGAAAGTCCATTTTGAGAAGTCCTACAGACTCCACATGACTGCCATCGTACTGAGTTGCATAGAGATCGGTATCTTTTGCAGTACAAAGCGGTATATAATTATCGAGAGAATCCTTACCTATTATTATACCGCACGCGTGAACACCGGTTTGCCTTACCGATCCTTCAAGGACCTCAGCATATTTTAATGTCTGGGCAATAAGTTTATTTGACGACTGTCTTTCCCTGGCAAGTTCAGGAACCTCTGCATATGCTGCCGCGAGAGTAATTCCCGGACGTTCCGGTACCAGTTTGGCAAGTCTGTCAGCATCGGGGAGGGGCAGCTTTTGTACCCTGGCAACATCTCTGATTGCCATTTTAGCTGCCATCGAGCCGAATGTAATAATATGGGCTACTTTATCGTGCCCGTATTTATTAACCACATATTTTAAAACCGAGTCCCTGCCGTCTTCATCAAAGTCAATATCTATATCTGGCATTGAAATACGATCGAGATTCAGGAATCTTTCAAACAGAAGTCCGTATTTTATCGGATCTATGTCTGTGATTCTGAGACAGTATGCAACAGCAGAACCGGCTGCAGAGCCTCTTCCCGGACCAACAGAGACACCCATTTCCCTTGCAGCACGGAGGAAATCCTGAACAATCAGAAAATAGCCCGGAAAGCCCATTTTGGCAACCATAGCAAGTTCAAAGTCGAGTCTTTCGATCTGCTCCCGGGTAAGTGTTCCCCACCTCTTTTCAGCACCTTTATATGTCAGGAACCTCAGATATTCATCTTTATCTGTATGACCTTCCGGCAGGTCGAATTCGGGCATTATCGGATCATGATCGAGCTTATACTTTTCTATCTTTTCAACCAGTCCGGCAACATTATCAACCGCTTCAGGAATATCATTGAAGATAACCCGCATCTCTTCCTCACTCTTCAGGTATTCCTGTTTGGAGTATCTTAACCTGTTGGGGTCATCAATGTCCTTTGCAGTATTAATGCAAATCAGCCTGTCGTGTGCCTCGGCATCTTCGGCATTAATAAAATGCACATCATTCGATGCCACAATCTTAATATTATGCTTTACAGATAGTTTTTTAAAAGCCTCAACAACTTTCTGTTGCAGAGGAAAGGCAGATCTGTCTGCTTCGGGGTCATAGGTTTCGTGCCTCTGGATCTCGAGATAAAAATCTTCTCCGAAAATATCAATATAACTTTTCAGAGCCTCTTCAGCACCCTGCATCGTGCCATTGAGAATCTCATCCTGAACCTCTCCTGCAAGGCAGGCCGAGGATGCAATAAGCCCCCCGCTGTATTTCTTAAGCAGCTCCTTGTCGACCCTTGGTTTGTAGTAAAATCCCTTTATCCACGCTATTGAAACAAGCTTTATCAGGTTTTTATAGCCCTGTAGATTCTTTGCAAGTAAAATGAGGTGGTCGCCTGAACGGTCCTCCTTTCCTTTAACTTCACCTATCGATCTTTTTGCCACATAGATCTCACATCCGATAATAGGTTTTATGCCTTTCTTGGTTGCACTGTTATGAAACTCTTTTACGCCGAACATGTTTCCATGATCAGTAATGGCTACAGCATCCATACCCAGAGTTTTAACCCTGTCCATGAGTAACCCTATATTAGTGGCACCGTCAAGTATAGAGTATTGAGTATGAAGGTGTAAGTGTGCAAAACCTGCCATGAAAAAATCTTTAAAACAACAAACTGATCAGTTCACAAAAATAGGTAAAATAGAAATAAGAATCCTGCCAGAATGCTGTGTGTGAATAAATAATCTCTTGATTAAAATTTGTCCTTTATCAAATTATAAATGCAAAGTGTTAAATGATCAAAACAATTACTGACATCTTGGGTTATTTTGTTTATGGGACCTGATCAAAATTTGATTTCATATAATTCAGGACAGAAAT
>JANNKF010000253.1:0-27037 GCA_031396165.1 Bacteroidales bacterium
ATTACGGATATTCCTGCGTGGAATAAAGCCAAGCCCCGGAGTAAAATCTTCTCCGATCTGCATGTACCCCAACCTGAAATTAAGCAGGTCATTGGGGTAGCTTATCTCTGAACCAAATGAGACATCATTTCCAGATAATCCATGTGTGAATGATTTCAGACCATAAAGATTATAAGTTATATTTTTGTTTCCTGCAAAAAGTGAGCTTGCAAGTCGCAAATCAATGCCTGCCAGGGTGTTTTTAAGATCTGAGAAGGCATTCCCGTTGGTCCCGATTATTCCGATAGATGATTGTTTACCCAGATTTGCGGATACTCTTCCGACAGTATAACCCGGGTTATCCCATTGATTATCATCTTTTATGTGAAGTACACCAAGATTCAGGTTTCCGATCTTGCCAGTGAATTTTCCGCCATATTTTATTGGAACAGGGTTACCACCGGCATCCAAACCTATTCTTCTCGAGAAGAACGGGATCATTTGCGTGCTTTGGGGGTTCTCCGTATCTCCGTTAATTCCAAAAGTGAAATAATTTGCTCCATCTAGGAAGAAATCTCTTTTTTCAGGGAAGAAAAGATTGAAACGGGTAAGATTAATTTGTTTCTCATCTACCTCGGTCTGGGCAAAATCAGTATTGATAGTCAAGGCTGCTTTAAGCGATGGTGTTATGTGGTAAAATGCATCAAGGCCGCCATCCAGAACGCCTTTTGGACCGACATCCAGCTTTTTGCTTATCCCGCTTGTAAGATAAGGAATGATATCCAATCCAATACCCTGGGTAATATCAGTAAGACCGGTAATTCTTCCTGCATCAGACACCTGAAATTTATTTGCATTAAGCGATGTTTCGGGCCAGTATGATGATTCCGATTTCCTTTTTATATACCTAATCAGCTTTAGCCCCCAGATGCTGCTTCCCTTTTTAAATCCAAGCGTTTTAAAAGGAATTATCAGTTCGCCATCCCATCCGATATCAGTAATTTTTGCTCTTCCATCCCATAAACCATCCCACGACTTGTTAAAGTCTTTACCATTCTCATTTACAAGGGCATCTCCGATACTTCCCCTTGGTCCAATCTGAAACCAGTAACCACTTCGACCGTCGAGATAGGTATCGAGAATGATCTGAACCCTGTCATCATCTCCCAGGCTTACATCCCTTGCCAGTTCTTTGGCAGTAATGCCCTTCGGATCATCAAAGCATCGGATACCTATATAAATATTGTTGCGATCGTATAGAAAGTAGAATTCGGTTTTTTCTGAGACAGGTTTACCGGGATTTGGTTCTCTCTGGAACAATTCATTTATTACTGAGGCGTTTTTCCACACTTCATCGTCGACTATTCCGTCGATGACAGGAGCTGTTTCTGTAAATATTGCCTTTATCTCCGGTTGAGAGAACAGGTTAACGGATCCGATTAATAAAAAGGATATCGAAATTAAGGAAAAGCGTAGCATCAAATATTTAATAATTAAGTGATTCGATGGAAGGCTGCAATTTAGAAAATTAGAAGATAAATCTCTGTTCAGGTAAGATAAACATTATTTTTTCTTAAAAGGAAGAGGAAAAAATTCTGGTGTCTCTCTTTTATATTTCAGATATGCCTCCCCGAAAAATCTTTCAAGTTCGTTATATTCATTGCGGATATAAATCCTGAAAAGAATGTATCCGACAATAGTTGTTGAAAGAACGAGCCAAGAGTTAAGTAATAAGGATAATGCGGGAATTATTAAAAGCACAATTGATGCATATAATGGGTTTTGGCACAGGCCATAAGCACCATTGGTTACAAGTCTTGTTTCTTTTAATCCTTTTAACAGCAATCTTACAGTAGAGAAGTAAAATACCAGGCCAATTACCATCAGAATAATCCCGGAAATAAGTATTACATTGGTTCCTGTCCCTGAAAAGACAAATGGATCCTTATAAAAGCTACTGATAATTATTGATGCTGCCAGCCAGGGAAGCAATACTACTGCCATCTTCGGACCTATTCCAAAAAAGTTGAGTTTGTTCATGGTTCTTCCATTTTGAACCGAAAATATAATATATGACTTGAATATCCAAGATTTCTGATTTATTTTTATAAATCTGGACACTTGGTTATTTGAATTTCATAATTCTTAGGAACTTGTTTCCTGATCCTTAGATATTTAAATTTATTGATTGTAAGAAATTATCAGGAAGAGCAACACCAATTGAAACACCTTGATATTTATTAAATTATTATCTTTCAGGAAATATGTAAGACTATGATCAGGATTGTTGCTGATGATAAAATACCTTTTCTAAAGGGAGCACTGGAAAAATTTGCAGAGGTTGTGTATTTGCCTGGTAAACAGATAAATAATGAGGTTCTTAAGAAAGCGGATGCCCTCTTAATCCGTACACGGACAAAATGTACTGAGAGCCAGCTCAGAGGGACAAATGTGAAATTTATTGGTACCGCAACAATTGGATTCGATCATATAGATACCGGGTATTGTGAAAATAATAACATTACCTGGACCAATTCTCCCGGGTGCAATTCTTCTTCTGTGCAACAATATATAACTGCGGCCTTGCTTAAACTGGCCCGTGATAATAAGTATGATCTTTCAAATAAAGCAATAGGGATAGTAGGAGTTGGAAATGTAGGTGCGAAAGTGGAGAAAATTGCAACTATTCTGGGAATGACTATTCTGCGCAATGATCCGCCACGCGCACGATCTGAAGGGGAAAGTAATTTTGTAATGCTTGATAGTTTATTGAAGGATGCAGATATAATAACAGTTCATGTTCCGCTGAATTATGTTGGCCAAGATAAAACACACCACCTCTTTGACGAAATGTGTTTCGAAAAAGTGAAAAAAGGTGCATGGTTTATAAATTCTTCCCGGGGTGAAGTTGTTGATACAGATGCGCTTAAAAAAAACATTGAGAGTGGAAAGCTGGGTGGTGCAATCCTTGATGTGTGGGAAAATGAGCCGGATATTGATCTTGAATTAATGACAAATTCATTTATTGCAACTCCTCATATTGCAGGTTATTCAACTGATGGCAAAGCGAACGGAACGGCAATGGTGGTCAATAATCTATGCAGGTTTTTTGATATTCCGCTGAATAATTGGTATCCCGAAAATGTTCCCCCGCATGAATTTCCTGACATCTTTATCGATTGCAGGGGGAAATCTGATGAAGACGTGATCCGTCAGGTAGTTTTCTATACCTATAACATTGAGATGGATGATCTTAAGCTTAGGTTTGCTCCATCGGATTTTGAGAAGCAGCGTGGAGAATATCCTCCGCGAAGGGAGTTTCCGGCCTTTACGGTTAATCTGAAGAATGGTAATAAAAGTATTCACATGATCCTTGAATCAATGGGATTTAAAATGAAATAGAACGATACTTACACTTTTAAATCAGATAATAACAATTTATATGTCAAAAGGAAATTTAAGTCGCAGAGATTTTACACGCAATGTTGCGATGGCTGGAATTGGTGCTTCAATTCTTCCAGTATTTAAAGGTAACGGGACGGAGATAAAAGCTATGGAGCCTGGCAATGGCAAGGCTGCTCTTAAAATAAGCCTGAATGCTTACTCGTTCGATAAACCGCTCAGAGCAGGCACGATGACTATTGATAATTTACTCGATTTTTGTGCCGAGAACGGGTTTGATGGTGTAGATCTTACAGGATACTACTTTCCCGGATACCCTGCAGTACCTTCGGATGACTTTATTTACAATGTCAGGAAGAAAGCATTTCGTCTTGGTCTCGGAATCAGTGGAACCGGTGTAAAGAACGACTTTACCTGGGCTGATGCTGCCAAAAGAGTGGGAGAGAAGCAACTTGTAAAAGACTGGATCATTGTTGCTGAAAAACTTGGATCGCCGATTGTCAGGATCTTTGCAGGTACTCTCTCAAAGGAAAAGTATTCATGGGATGAGAGGGCAAAATGGATTGCCGATGATATCAGGGAATGTGCCGTATTCGGCCAAAAACATGGTGTTATGACCGCAATACAAAATCATAATGATTTTCTTAAAACACCTGCTGAGGTTGAAAATATGTTGACCATGGTAAATTCAGAGTGGAACGGGCTTTTACTTGATATAGGAAGTTACCATTCGGCTGATCCATACAAAGATGTGGAAGCCAATGCGAAACATGCAATCTCATGGCAATTAAAAGAGAAGGTCTTTGTTAATGAGTCTCAGGTTGATACTGACTATTCCAAAATTATAGATATCGTCAGCAGATGCGGATACAGGGGTTATCTGCCTCTCGAAACTCTGGGTGAAGGAGATCCGGCTACAAAAGTTAAAGATTTATATAAGAGAGTAAAGACAGTTCTAATGGGTTAATTAACCATTTACGCTTTAATCAGCTCTCTGGCCATTGCATATTCCTTTACCTGGAAGACAAAAGCCTGGAGCCTTGTGTCGAGTGAAACAGAATCCTGTCCATCATAGGCAATATTTATAAAAGGAATATTATTATGGTCCTTCCTGAACGAATCACTTACTGAGGCGATGAGCGTACCCGGCATACAGGTAAAAGGAAGGATCGCGCCTATGCCTGATACGCCTTTTTCAGTTAAGGCTACTGAAGTCCCCATTGCAATTGCAGGATCTCCATCGTAGTTTTCATTCACATATCTATTGCACAGGTGGAGCATCTCGTGAAGTGAGACATCTTTTTTATGGTCTGTGAATTTTTTGATGCTTCCCAACAGTGAGTTTGCAATGTAATCCTGGCCATACCCCTGTATTTTTGATTTAATCAGTCCTTTTTTATCATTCCGCCACTTACTGTCACGGGAGAACCGGTATGTTGAGTAATTAATCCACTCAGAGAATGGACCAATGACAACTTCAACACCCATTTCCTCAAGACGATTTGCCACGTTTCCATTGCATCCTGCATTGCCCCTCATAAATATTTCACCGATTATAGCAACTACAGGTCTCCTTTCACTCTTATCAACCTTTATCGACATAAAATCGGATGCTACCTTTGAGATAACCCTTTTCAGGTCTTTGGAACCGTTCTCAATGCATTTTTCAAGTCGTGCAAGCGACTCATTATAAAGTTTGTCAGAGTCGCCTTTATTGATCTCATAAGGACGTGTTTCAAGATGAATCTTCCTGAGATAGTCGGAAACAATGAATCCTTTCCATGCATTAATCCTGAATTTCTGACTATGCTCTCCGGCTACATCCTGGTATGAGGTATCATTTGAGGGAGTTATGAGCTCCGCTTCATGAAACCCAAGCTTGTCAAAGAGTATTCTGTGGAACTGGTTGTATTGTCCAAAGCGGCATGGTCCGTTATGATCAGGCATGAAAAAACTCATTTTTGAAGGCTCAGCTCCCGGTTCAGTCAGTTTCTTAATAAAACTGCCTGTTGTACAGATCATAGGGAAGCATTCCTTTGAAGTTGTATATTTCCTGCCAATTGCAAGATCCTCATCAGTCTGCTTTGGCAATACTTCAGACCTGATGCCGCAACTTCGCGCTGCTGCTGCAATCATATAGGCTCCATCATTCATATACGGGAAATAGAGAACCTTGTCTTTTTGCGGCGCAGCCGGACTGGGTCGTGGTCTGAAGATCTTAATATCTTTCTTTTCATTCTGTTCAGCCCCCTTCAAACTATCAAGGAAAGCCTCAATTCGGGTTACCATACCTGCATCAGCTGAGTGTTCATCAACCTCAAGGTGCAGAAATGGTTTCCCTTTAAGTTCTTCAGTTACATAATGCCAGATAAACGAATCGGGGCCACATCGAAAATTGCTCAGGTAGACTGCATTCAAGTCCTTATGCTTTGCAACGTGTTGTGCGGCTGCTATTATTTTCTGACCATTGGGCCAGTACATATTCCGGTAGCTGGTAAATATGTTGTATTGTGAAAGATCCAGCATGTCAATAGGTATTGGCATGACATTCTGGTTAATGAGTTTTTCTATTAATGCCAGATTCAGGTGTGAATCAGCACTGTTATATGGCCGTCCCAGCAAAACCACCGGACGACAGTTTTCAGGAATAGATGACATTACTTTCTTACCGTAATCAACGAGGCTTTTTTCGAATGTGGTTTGTACATCATCAGCCTTGTACACTGCTTTTTTTATTATCGCCTTCTCAATTCCAAACTTATCATGGAAATACTCAGTCATCTCCTTCATCAGAGCTCTTTCAAAAAACCTGAAATGAAGGGTTGGGATGAGTAATCTGGACTGGTCAACTTTTCCTCTGAAGGCTGCTTTAATCATAAATGGATAAGTCTGGACCCATGGACAGTTACAATTCATGGTATGGTTACCCTCACGCTGTTTGCCATTTACAATGAATGGGATGAAGATGTAATCGACCCCTCTGTTTACCAAATCGAGAACATGCCCATGCATAAGTTCAACCGGAAGGCATGTTTCAGTTGTCATTAGCTCAATAGACTGATTAACCAGTTCTTTATCAGATTCTCTCGACACCACAACGGTAAATCCAATCTCTTCGAAGAAGGTGCGCCAGAATGGGAATTGCTGATAGTAGACCATAAGTGCCCTTGGAATACCAATAGTGGTTTTTTTCCAGGGCTCAATCTCGGTATATCCTTCACCCAGCATCTCCAGCCTCTTCTTAAACAGGTTAGGAATTTTGTTAGCCACCTTTTTTCTGTCGTCTGTTTCATATTTTTCGCAACGGCCGCCATAGTACAATGGCTTTTTCATCCCGTCAATTTTCACCCTCCTTATCTCACATTGATTCGTGCACGCATTACACGTAAATCGACTCACATTATACCGGGCATTTCTAACATCGAATCCTTTGAAACTCGTTTTTTGACCAGGGCTCATTGACCTCTGAGCAAGAATTGCTACACCTATAGCCCCTGTAACATCAAAGTGAGGCGGAATTATAATTTGCTTGTCTGTAACCTGTTCAAAAGCTGCTACAACCGCTTTATTGTTTGTAACTCCACCCTGAAAAAAGATCTTATTGCCAATTTTGCGGTCAACTACTACTTTCTGCAGATAATTATAGACGATTGAATAGGCCAGTCCACCAACCAGATTCTCGTTTCTTGCTCCCCTCTGCATGAATGAATTCAGGTCAGACTCCATAAACACGGTACATCTGTCACCCAGCTTAACCGGACAATCAGAACTCAATGCCATTTCACCGAACTCATTGATAATGTTTATGTTAAGTTTTTCTGCTTGTTCTTCAAGAAACGATCCTGTGCCGGCTGCACATACTTTGTTCATCTCAAAATCAACAACTACACCATTCTCGATACTTATATATTTAGAATCCTGGCCACCGATTTCAAAAATTGTATCAACAGTTGGATCGTAATCAATTGCTGCAGTAGCCTGTGCGGTAATTTCATTCTGGATTGTGTCGGCGCCGATAAAGTCACCGGTAAGATAGCGGCCTGAACCTGTAGTTCCGGCACCAATAACCTCGACATGTTCCCCTATTTCATCATAGATTTCCGTTAGTCCCCTCTGAATTGCTTCGAGTGGTTTTCCGCCGGTTGGGATATATCTTCGTGCAATGACTCTGTGTTTTTCGTCGATCAGGACTACATTGGTGCTCAGTGAACCGATGTCGAGTCCGAGATAGACCTTAGTTTTTTCACCCGACTGGTATATCGGGTGGACATATTTGTTGTATTCGGCACCAGATTCAATAAGTTTAGGAAGTGTGACGAAAGCGGTAGCATCGGTTGCCAGATATTCTTCGAGTTCACTGAGACCATTGAAGCTTTTCATCCCAGGCTTGTTCGAATGTGCGTACATCACTGCTCCGATAGCTCCCATTGAGGCATGGTGTTTCGAAATTATCAGTTCTCCTTCTTTCAGATCCAGGATTTCCGTGAATGCCCTTACCATGCCTGTGTTTGCTGCTACTCCGCCTGAGAAAATTATCGGTTTATGCATTTCCTTGCTGCGGGCCAGATTACTTCTGAAATTCCTTGCGAGAGCAAAACATAGTCCGGCAACTATATCATGTAACGGAGTTGCAATCTGTTGATGATGAATCATATCGCTTTTTGCGAATACACTGCAACGTCCGGCAATTCTTGGTGGATCGATTGATTTAAGCGACATTTCACCAAATTCCTTTTCAATGGGAACACCTATTCTTCTGGCCTGCTGATCGAGAAAAGAGCCGGTACCTGCTGCGCAGATACTATTCATTTCAAAGTCGACAAGTCGTGATTGCCGGGTTACAGGATCTTGTTCGAGAATTATAAGTTTAGAGTCTTCTCCACCGATCTCAATAACCGTTCTGACATCAGGATAAAGTATGCCTGTTGATGTGGCCTGCGCAATTATTTCATTAACAAATACACCACCAATGAGCCTGGTCGCCAGTTTTCCCCCTGAGCCTGTAACTGCGACCCCTTTGATTGATTCTTTTCCATAGTGTTTAAGTATCAGCGATAATCTGTTCCTCAGAACATTGAATGGTTTCCCATGGATATACTCATAGTACTCTTCGAGAATATTAAAATTCTCATCCATGAGAACACTATTTAATGATACAGATCCAATATCAAATCCCAGCAGAATATTTTTTCCTGATGATTCTTTAGATAAAGTTTCCTGATTCATTGAAAGCAACTTTTAGAGTTTAGGGATGAAGTAGCTTCAACATCTTTTCTACTTTGATCAAATATAATTTTAATTATATGATTATAGCAATTTATTTATCAATGTTAATCTTGAGCGTGTCATTTGCCATCAGTCATCAATTACTTTTAAACCCACTCTTCTTTGAGAACCTCACCGGCTATCCCAACGATCATCATCTTCACAGGGACCTTTCTTGTGGCCTGAGAAAGAGCTGATTTAACCATTTGCAACAATCCTCCGCAACACGGAACTTCCATCATCATTACTGTAATGGTATTGACTTTAGCAGTATCGACCAGTGCTGTCATTTTCTGAACATATACATCCATGCCATGATCAAGTTTCGGACAAGCTATTGCTAACGACTTCCCTTTCAGATGCCTGCTATGAAATCCCCCCATTGAAAATGCCACACAATCGGCGGCCACGAGCAGATCAGAGCCATGAAAATATGCGGCATTCGGATTGATCAGATGCATCTGAACCGGCCATTGTCTGAGTTCTGAAGGCTGATCAACTGCAGGGGCGCCGTTAGTTGCCGCTCCTGGCTTTTCAATCACCATCGCTTTTGATCCGGGACAACCGCCACCATTATTTTCGTGTATGTGTGCGTGATTTTGAGATAACTGAGCTGCATCGGGTCGTTTCCCATGATTATGAACCACGCTGATTACTTCATCAAGATTGAAATTTAGTTCAGCCCTGTGAACTTTAAGATAGGAAACACCCTCCTGAAGAAATGCAGTTTCTCCGTGATCCTTCATATGCTTAAGATGTGCAATAACTGTATTCTTACCTTTATTTTTCATTTGTTCCATAACCCTGGTTTCATTATATGGCTCAGCCTCACGCGTTTCGATAGCAATTGCACCTTCGGGGCAATGACCGATACAAGCTCCAAGACCATCGCACATAAGTTCACTTACAAGTCTTACTTTTCCGTCAATAACCTGCAAAGCACCTTCGTGGCAGTTGGGGACACAGAGCCCGCATCCGTTACATAATTCTTCGTCAATTTTCAGAATATCCCTTTTCATATGATTAAAATTTAATTATTATCCAATGCAAATCTGCGAAAGGATGCAATATTAAATTGTAACATATGTTACAAAATGCGATTTTTTTCAGGGATTTTATTTCAGGTCAGGATCATTTGCCATGTTTGTCAGAGCAACATAGATCATTTTTGCAACATCTTCCATAATATCAATCGTTATGGCATCAGGATCGTCGCCGGGGAGATGATAAAACACTCTCTTATATCCACCTGTAGTTCCGATAGACATTGTTCTGTAACCGGCCATACTGAATACAACACCGTCGCTCCGGGGTCGTCCAAAATATTCACCGGCAACCGGTGCAGAGGTTTGCATAGGACGATGAAGATATTTTGCATTTGCTTTTTCAAAATAGGTAATATGTTCCTTATAGGTACTCCCGGCACTTACAGCCAATCCAGTTCCGTTTCCAACCATATCAAGATTGATGAAAGTGACGGTCTTATCTTTAGCAAATACAGGCTTTTCAGTGTATATTTTACTTCCAATCAGACCAAC
The DNA here is from genome assembly GCA_031396165.1 of Bacteroidales bacterium. GTDB lineage: Bacteria > Bacteroidota > Bacteroidia > Bacteroidales > VadinHA17 > LD21. Next base: position 10,185 of record JANNKF010000253.1, read on the forward strand.
CTCTTCACCGCCGAGAAAAAGGAACATCACAGATCTTTTAAGTTTAATTCCGGAATGTGCCATAGCCTTGGCAGCACCCATTATGTCAACGATACCGCTGGCATTATCAAGTGCACCGTTAACAACCTTTCCAGCCTTGCCAACAGCATCAAGATGCCCGCCAATAATAATAACTTCAGCTTTCAGTAATGGATCGGCTCCCTCTATAATTCCTATAACGTTACAAGCTTTCCCCTCAGGATGCCTTGAGGTGTTTGCTCTCATAGTTACAGATTTACCGGTATTGAAGGATGCCGGTTTCATAGTTTTGTTTATCTTTTCTGTAAGGTCACTGATGGTTTTGTTATGGCCTGATAAGATATCAATCAGCACTACCTGGCTAATTCCGGAAACAATTATTGAGGAGTCGTAAGAAATATTTGGGTTGGCACCTATTCCATCAATATATAAAAAACCTTTTGCTCCGTGTCTTACAGCATTCTGCAGCTTATACTGATGATAACAATACTGAACCCACTTTTTGTATTCCGGGTCTCTTGGATTGGTATGAGGAACGTCTCTGTTTACCAAAACTATTTTCCCGGTTACATCTATTCCCTTATAATCGTCATACCCCAGTTCCGGTGCAGTTACCCCATATCCTACAAATATTACTTCTGAAGTGATCTCACCATTACCGGAGTTCATTCCAGGGTAAAACTCATCGGGATAGGTATAATTCTTTTTAATTTTCGAACCATCCGCCTGAGTCAGATTCAAAGTAAGGCTTCCAATATCATTTAAAACAGTGTATGGAAAATCAAACCACTGATAATAATCGCCATTATCACCGCCGGGCTTTATTCCCCACTCTTTAAGTTTGTCAGCAACCCACTCTGCACTTGCTATAAATTCCGGTGTACCAGTCAATCTGCCATTAAATTCAGTCGAACAGAGTTTTTCAACCCATGTCATCATCTCTTCACTCGTTATTGAATGAAATTGGTTTAACAGTTTCGTCTCAGCATCATCCTGTGAGAACAGAATTCCGGAAAATGAAAGTATATAAACGAATATGATTGAAAGCTTCTTTCTCATAAATTTAGCTATTAGGTGCAGCAAATGTAAAAGAAATTACCATTAATTTTACAAAAAAAACTATGGACAATTCTGTTTTATCAGGTTCGCCACTATTCAAAGGCTTGGATAACAATGAGATTGAACAAATTCTCCATGAAGTTCCGCACAGAGTAAGAAAATTTCAATCAGGATCTTTGGTTGCGCAGAGTGGCGATCCGGTTAATTCGCTCATCATCGTGGTTGCCGGAACAGTAAGGGGAGAGATGGTTGACTACTCCGGAAGGGTTATAAAAATTGAAGATATTCCGGCTCCTGGTGCTCTGGCTTCTGCATTTCTGTTTGGTACCAACAACAGATTTCCTGTTAATGTTATATGTTCCTCAGATATTGAATTACTGGTTATTGATAAAACAGATTTTCTAAGACTTCTCATGAATAATGACAGGATCCTTGTCAATTTCCTTAACATGATTTCAAACCGGTCCCAGTTTTTGTCAGAGAAGATCAAGTTTTTGAATTTCAAGACTATAAAGGGAAAGCTTGCCCAGTATATTCTGCAGAAAGCAGGAGATGATAAGAAAATAATTTATCTGGAAGTTACACAGAATGATCTTGCTGATTTCTTTGGTGTAGCCCGCCCTTCGGTTGCACGAGCATTAGGGGACCTTGAAGAAGCAGGATTGATAGAGGCGAGAGGGAAAAGCATTAAAGTCCTAAACAAAGATGGGTTAAAGATTCTGACCTCCGACCTGTAACTCTATGCCGGAAGAAGAATAGCAAAGCAGGTACCTTCTCCGACCTTGCTCTCAACGCTTATTTTTCCTTTGTTGATTTTTACCAGTTCCACGCATAGTTTAAGTCCCAGTCCTGTTCCCTTTTCATTTTCAGTTCCCGGTGTACTGTTAATTTCGGCTGAAGTAAACAGGTTATTTTGCTGATCGGCGGATATTCCGAGTCCATTGTCGCAGATCTTAAGTAAAACACCGCCACCGTCTGGTGTTTTATCCTTTAGCAGGATACTTATCCGGCCACCCCGATGTGTATATTTTACAGCATTTGAGAGCAGGTTTCTTATTATTATGTCAAGGAGGTCCTTATCAAATATTGCCGTTGTGTTGCCAACCTGGGTAAAATTGACTGATATCTCCTTTTTATCGGCAGTCTCTTTAAATATACTGAGGTTTGTAAGAATTATATCTGCAAGATTCAGTTTCTCAGGCGAATATTTAATTTTTTCCTCCTGACCTCTTCCCCATACAAGCATATTTTCAAGAAGGCTGATTACCTGTTGGGCATACTGAATGCTTGAGTTGGCAAAAGTGTCGTATTTTTCTTTATACTCCTTCTCCTTCAGAAGATTGAGCATATATAAGATATTTACAACAGGACTCCTGAGGTCGTGAGAAATTACTGAAAAAATCCTGTTCTTTAATTGAATAGTATCTGATAATTGCTTGTTCTGAGAAGCAATCATAATATTCTGTTTTTCAATCTCTTCAGTCCTGGTTTTAAGTTCTAGTGTTCTCTCGTCTATCAGAAGCTCCAGATTACGGTTCATGAATTCAAGTTCACTCTGGAGTTTCTCTTTTTCCCTGAAAGCCCTTATCCATTTATAGAGCAGGAGACCAGCCTGAATAAAAATAAACAGAACAACAAAATAGGTAAGAAGATAACTGGAAGCCAAGGCAGCTTTACCAAGAGAAACCCTTATGTCGTTATATCCTCCTGCAATTAAAATTGAGAAAGCCATAAAATAGACTAAATCGAGTGGTGTCTTTTTCAGCAATCCGAGGAAACTCTTAATCAATGCATAAGCCATCAGGATCAACATAGCAGGGTAGAAGGCCAATGTTGCATAACTGAATACATTTACAGGAAGAAATAGAGTCAGAATTGAGGTCGCACAAAAAATGATAGTGGCGGACCATGTGAATATCCTGAAAAACCTGGATGGGTAGATGGAGAGTACAACCCAAACCCAACCGACCATAATAATGAAAAGACCGAGGTATTCTATCCTGATAATCCAGTTCCAGCTAATTTCAAAGATGTTAAGTATAAGATAATGAGAGGTAAAAAGAGGTCTGATTGCCAGGCCAAAGGTAGCCATACTGAAAAATCCCACTCTCTTCTCTTTCGGATTTATAATGTAAAAGAAGAAGAAGAAAAAAGAAAAGCCAAGGAGGAGGCTAATTACTGCCCAATCAGCTGCCCAGCTGCTTGCAAGCCCTTTCTGCACCTCGGAAAAGGTGCCAAGTTTTACAGGCAGCCAGAATCCTCCACGTCGATGTTCATAGTTGGATACAATAATAATTATTGTAAGTAATTCGGAGTCAGGGGTAATTCTGAAGAAATTTCTTCTGTATTCCGGTTTGGATTCATCGGCCGATTTCCCTGTTGTTCCATTGCCTCCCAGATATTTGTTATTAACATAAATGTCGTATGACGAATCAAATACAGGCAAATCGATTGCCAGGGAATTTTTGAATCCGGCTGGTAACAGAATACTGAGTCTGTAGGTGGCATAACCTGTTTTATCCGTTTTAACTTTATCCAGAGGATAGTCAGTCCAGTAAGAAGGAACTTTGCCATAATAATCAGGAATTACATTAATCCCGTTAAAATCATGGGGGTGAAGCATTTTACTCCAGTAAAATTCCCACTCCCCATTGAGTTTTACAATAAAATGATCAGGATCACTTATCTCCCTGAGATCCAGAATACCCTTAACCGCAACCGGGTCGGGTGTTCTGGCACTCAGCGAAGATGTTATTACTATAAAAAGAATTAAGATCCTGATCCTCATAGAGACTAATAATTACTTTAGGCCTCTGTTAATCAGAAGTGCATCGATACCCGGTTCTTTCCCTCTGAAGGCAATATACATGTCGAGAGGATCTCTTGTACCACCTCTTGAGAGGATCTCCTCTTCAAATTTTGCAGCTACTTCTTTATTGAAGATATTCCCTGTTTCCTTGAATGCCTGGAATGCATCAGCATCAAGTATTTCACACCAGATGTATCCATAATAGCCAGCTGAATAGCCACCAGCCCAGATATGATTAAAATACGTGGATCGGTAACGTGGTTTGATTTCGGGAATAAGACCATATTTGGCCATAGCTTTGTTTTCAAAATCCCTTATATTGAGATCAGCAGGTTCTTTAATTGAATGATATTCCATGTCGAGAAGTGATGCGGCCAAATATTCAACAGTCTGAAAACCAGTGTTGAATTTGCCTGATTTCTCCAGTTTCTCTACGATTTCTGTTGGAATAATCTCACCTGTCTGATAGTGTTTTGCGTACACTTTAAGGACTTCAGGTTCCAGTACCCAGTGCTCCATTATTTGAGAGGGCAGTTCTACAAAATCTCTGGGTAGTGAACCGCCGGGGTATGTTTTATTTGACAGAAGCCCTGCAAGTGCATGTCCGAATTCATGAAAAACTGTACTTGCTTCCTCTGCAGTCAGTAAGGATGGTTTGTCTGATGTAGGAGGTGTTGAATTGGTAACCATTGTTACAATCGGGTATATCATTTCCCCTTTAATATCGCGACCCTGCCCCCTGAATGCTCCGCACCATGCTCCTCCGCGTTTCGATGGACGAGGGTAATTGTCAATCATCAGTATACCTACAAGTTTTCCATCGCGGGTGACTTCGAATGTATTTACATCAGGATGATACTTAGGAAGATCCGTTCTCTTGGTAAAGTTAAGCCCATACAACTGGTTGGCAACATAAAACATCCCTTCCATAACATTATCTATCTTGAAGTAAGGTCTTATTACCTCATCATCAAGAGCATATTTCTCTTTTTTTATCTTCTCAGAATAATACCACCAGTCCCATGGTTCCAGCTTGAATTTTCCACCTTCTTTATTTATAACCTCTTGCTGTGTAGCGGCCTCAGCCTTTGCTACCGGAGTAGCTGCGTCCCACACCTGGGCAAGAAAGGTCATTACCTTCTCCGGCGTTTTTGCCATAGTTCTCTCAAGGACAAAATCTGCAAAACTATCATAACCAAGAATATGCGATCTTTCGACTCTTAGTTTTGCAATTCTTGCAATTATAGCTTTGTTGTCTTTCTCATTATCATTGTCGCCTTTCATGAAATACCCTGTGAAAAGTTTTTCCCTGAGGTCGCGTCTGTCAGAGCTTTGTAAAAAAGGAGTCATACTTGGCACCTGTAATGTAAATACCCACTTGCCATCCATATTTAACGATTTTGCCATCGAGGCAGCCTGGGCTATTACACCCTCGGGCAATCCCGAAAGATCTTCTTTTTTATCAAGGATGAGTTTAAATCCATTTGTTTCGGATAGTAGATTCTGACCAAACTGAACGGAAAGAATCGACATTTCACCATTGATTTTGCGCAGTTTCTCCTTATCCTCAGCAGATAAAGCAGCTCCGCTTCTTATAAAATCTTTATAAGTGTCTTCCAGAACTTTTTTCTCTTCTTCGTTCAGGTTGAATTTTTCTTTATTCTCATATACCGTTTTTACACGCTGGAAAAGAGTATCATTCAGGCTGATATCATCCCTGTGTTTTGAGGCAATCGGGGATAGCTCGCGGCTTATTGCCTGTAATGAGTCATTTGTATTTGCAGAGTTCAGTGCCCCGAATACCCTGTTAATCCCTGTAAGGAGCTGACCAGTGTATGACAGTGCCTTGATCGTGTTCTCGAACGTGGGTTCCTTCTTGTTGTTTATTATTGCTTTTATTTCCGCTTTTTCCGCTTCAAATCCAATCAGAAAGGCCGGCATAAAATGAGCAGCTTTAATCTCTTCAAACGGCGGTATTTCAAAGGGTGTTTCATACTTATTAAGAAGTGGATTGTCGCTTTTCTCTGCCTTCCTGCAACCTGCAGAAGCAAGAAGAACTAATAGAATAAAAACCAGAGTCTTTTTCATAGTTTAATTATCGGTTAGGTTAAGGTTAATGGTCTGCAAAATACAAAAAACGATATTCATTTTATTTTTCAATCGGATTTTTTTTCAGCTTTTTGATTTTCTGCCTATTAAGTGTGTTATCTATTCTTTTTTCCGTTTCAATTACTTCTTTTATTCTGAATAAAATATCTCCTTTATTCACATTTGCTCCCTGTTGAACAACCAACTCAACAACCTCTCCGTTATAGGGACATGTAATTTCAGTTATATATGAGTTGGTCTGCAGGTAACAAATGCGTTCCCCGGCGGTAACAGGATCGCCAACAGCAGAAGGTTCAGTTAACTCACTGTAGAGATTATAGTATATTTTCCCTTTTGCAGGCGAAAGAATGTTTTTAGAATCAGGATTTGAAATCTTTTCTGCTGTTGTGGTTTCCGGTTTTACTCCTGTTTTTACATCTGATGTGGGCATAGCTATTTTAGTTGCCTGTTCCTTTGCTTTTTCGAGTTCACTTTTAAACCTTGACTTTGCGACTCCTGATTTGTAGTCGCGGTATTGTCTTTCATGCATTGCAAACTCAAAAAGCTCCTCTTCGTCTTTCCCGGTCTCCCATCCGTTTTTTTTCATTTCTTCCCTGTAACTCTCAAGCTGGTCAGGGTAACCATCCTGTGGAGTACCGGTGCAGAATTCTTTCGACTGACTCATTGCAAGATTTAATATTTCATTATCGAGATCGCCCGGAAGCTTGCCGGCTTTGCCGAGTATCATATCCCATGTATTGTTATCGATCATGCTATACCTTTCCTTGCCATTGGCAAGCTGAATGATATTCATGAGAGCAATGTTCTTAACATACTGACTGAAAGGAGTTACCAGAGGAGGATACCCAAGTTTTGGCCAGATGAATTCCACTTCATTGAAAAGTTTTACAACAAGATCATCTTCGGTAAGCTCCTGCTGCCCCTTATTTTTAAGAGTGGTATTGATTCCGGTATGCACTCCTTTAAGATCTGCCATCATACTACCCATCATTCCTCCCGGCAATCCGCTGCTAATCAGTAGTGAAGAAATCTGTTTGTTCCTGGGATCAATAAAATACCCCAGGAAGTCATCAATATATTTCTGTGTAAGAGATCTTACTTTCATATATGCAGCCATGTTTATTTCAGGAACTTCAAATCCTGCATCCTTCATTATTGCCTGTACTGCGATAATATCCGGATGTATCATTCCCCAGCTGAGGGGTTCCATCGCCACATCGAGAAAATCGGCACCAGCCCTTGCCACCTCCAGCATTGAGGCCACCGACATACCCGGTCCGGAGTGACCATGATACTGAACTATGATCTCTGGATATTTTGATTTGATCCTCCTTACAAGTTCCCCGAGCATGGCAGGCCGGCCTATCCCGGCCATATCTTTAAGGCAGATCTCGTCTGCCCCGTAATCAGCAATATGGTCTACGAGATCCATAAAATAATCAACTGTATGAACAGGCGAATATGTAATTGAAAGAGCCGCCTGAGATATCATTCCGGCTTCTTTGGCATATTTAATTGACAATTCAAGATTTCTGTGATCATTAAGGCCACAGAAGGAGCGGGCAATATCAACACCCTGTGCTTTTTTAACCCTGAACATCAGCCTTCTGACATCGGCAGGAACGGGGTACATTCTTATACCATTCAATGCTCTCTCAAGCATATGTGTTTTTATTCCGGCTTCATTGAACGGTCTGGTCCATTCACGCACAGCCTCATTTGGATTTTCGCCATACATTAATTGTACCTGTTCGAAGGCTCCTCCATTTGTTTCTATTCTGTCGAAACACCCCATCTCAACAATATATGGGGCAACCTCTCTCAACTGATCAATGCGTGGCTGATACTTTCCCGATGATTGCCACATATCGCGGTATACCAGACTGAATCCTATTCTTCGTTTCATAAATTACTTTTCTGAGATTGATCTGATTACGAAATTAGGTAAAACATTAGCGGAAAAATATGATTTAAATCGTCATAAAAAAGGAAAGTCACCGGGCGGTGACTTTTCCTAGATTTACCTAAACCTGATCGTAGAATTTGCCGAATGGCAATAGTGGTGAAATTAAAATCTTAAAACCTATATTTTCATTGTTGCCCAAATCACTTTAAAAAACTTTCATGGAACTTCTTATTGTTTTTTGTTGTCCATTCATAGTATAGACGCTGATAAGTTAAAAATGTTGCAAAGAATTTGGTTAATGATTTGTTAATCATTTGTTAAAGTTTGGTATGTGACAGAAAATCAAATAATTATAGTATTCATTTCGCATGTGAAGATCTCAATTATTTGAATTTTAAAATCAGCGAATCAATTGTATACGAAGTAAAGACACCCAAGCCACCTGTAATATTTGAGAAGACCGGAGTAGCCTCCGTAAACGGATTGTTACCACTATTATAATCATCCAGCGATTTATGATACAAAAAATATGATTTTTCTGTATGGTATAAATACACTTTAAGTAAAACAGAATCACAAGGAGGATTGAAATAATAACTGTAATTACCCAGAGTTTTAACTGAAATGTTTGTCCCATCCAATCCTTTATCTGTTACAAATTCTTTTTCCAGGGAAGGAGATCCTTCCATAGTATAGCTTTTATGAGTTGCCTGATTTGTATTATATAATATACTTGCAAATGCCAGCCTGAAGAAGTTTTCTTCATCAGGGACATCCTTAAATGAGATTTTGAAACCTATACTTCTATAAGTGTTACCCTGTTGTGTTGGCATTCCGGGAGGGACTTGTGTTATGATTGAAAATGTATCTAATTCTAACGCGAAATCTCTTTTTTCCGGAATGCTGCAAAAAGCCTCTGCTGTTAAGCCACTTTCACTCGAAACTCTTATTTTATATGTAGCCCCGTAATTTACTTTCAATATATTTTGATTCAGTTTTAAACCATCTCCCGATGTATCAAGGGCTACTTCTTCAATTCCATCTGAAATATAACCGGTTAGTTTTCCGAGAGGTTTTTCTGTGTCAAACTCCCCATAAATCTTTTTATTTGACGAAATGTTGAAGTATGATATCGAATCAGATGGAGAAATGAATGATGTGATTACCAGTTTCTGTTGAAATTCAGGAAGATCTACACTATTAACATCAGTCTCACAATGTGCTGTTAATAATATAACAATGAACAATAGAAAGTATAGAATTTGACTCTTCATTTTTCAAAATTTAAATGAGTATGTAAATGAAGGAATTATTGGAAAGAGACTTACCTGTCTCAGACGTCCATACACTTTTTCGTTAGTCTTATCGATTTCGTAATCAGTGAAATAATAGAACGGATTCTTCCTGTTATAAATATTATAGAAAGAGATTTCCCAGGTGCGTTCACCCCATTTTTTCTTTTTATGAAACTGGATTCCAATGTCTAACCTGTGATATGGTTTCATCCTGAAATTATTCTTTTCACCGAAATCCTTAATAACCTGTTCGTTTGGTGCCAGCAGCTGGTCTCTGTAAAAATCATGATAATTGAATCTTGTGTTATCGGTGACCGTATGTTTTACTGCAATGTATTCCGACATTGGAAGTGTAACTGCATTCCCTGTTCCGAAAACCCATGTTCCTGAAAGTGTTATTCTGTCGCTGAGTTTATAAGTGCCGACAACGGATATATCATGCCTCCTGTCGTAGCGGGCATAATATTTTTTGCCAAAGTTTAATGAATCAAATTGCATAAGGGTCCACGACAAGGTGTAACCTATCCATCCGTTAAAACGCCCTTCCTTTTTCTGAAGCAAAACTTCCATTCCATAGGACCACGATCTCCCTGCCGTAACATTATTTTCCCAGGTTATTCCGACTGCAGAGTTGGCATCATCGAGATCAATGAATGAAGCGCCCTCTTTATAACCGATAACATTATCCATAGTTTTGTAGTATCCTTCAAGTGAGAAGGCGAGTTCAGGATTTCTGATGTCTTTTACTATACCAAATGCAACCTGCCTTGATTGCTGAGGCTTTACCCTATCGGTTGTTGGTACCCAGAGATCTGTCGGCAGACTTATTCCTGTTCCTGAAATCATATGAATATATTGATTCATTGATGCATATGATCCTTTCACTGCAAAATCATTTTTCAATCGCCATGCAACCGAGAGACGGGGTTCAAGAAAGGAATACTGATTTTCTGTAGCCATGAAGTGACTCCACCTTAATCCTCCGTTAACTTTAAGTGACTGAACCGGTTGCCATGTATCTTCTGCATAAAGTCCAGATTCTACGCCATCTATATATCTGATATCCCGAATGTTAATATTTTGACCCACATCAAGTTTTATAAAAGCATGTGGTTTGAACCTGTGTAATATTGTTATTGCCCCTGCTTTTATCCAGTGCCTCGTGTTGGGAATAAAGTCAAGATCATACTTAAGCGAAAAATCCCTTATCCCTGAGAAGTATTCGGCATAATAATCTTTTCCTTCTGCAACTACTTTATACTTATCATATATTCCAAAGGAATAATTACTGAAAATTGCAGAAGCATTTGCAAAGAGTTTGTTGTTAAAAAGGTGGTTCCATCTTAATGTTCCGGTCGCATTTCCCCAGAGAAACCCGATATTCTCCTTCAGGTAATCGGTGTAGTTTTTTACATAGAACTTATCTTTTCCGAAATATCCGCTCAGGTAGAGTTTATTCTTTCTTCCGAAATCATAATTCACCTTGGCATTGAAATCGTAAAAATAGTACCCGGTGTTTTCCACATCCATAGCTTTTAATACGGGTTTCAGCATAATATCAGCATAAGTTCTGCGTCCGGAAAGGAGGATAGATGATTTCCCTTTTTTCAACGGTCCTTCAACAGTAAACCTCGATGAGATAAGTCCGATCCCCCCCTCACTGTGCCACTCTTCTTTGTTGCCCTCCTTCATATTCATCTCAAGAACAGAAGATAGCCGGCCTCCATACCTTGCCGGAAATCCGCCCTTGGTCAGTTCTACACTCTTCAGAGCATCGCCGTTGAAAAGGGAGAAAAAACCGAAGAGGTGACTTGCATTATAAACTATAGCATCATCTAGTATAATCAGGTTCTGGTCAGGACCGCCTCCGCGTACATAAATCCCACTGCTTCCTTCTGAACCTTTCTGAACACCCGGCATCAGTTGAAGTACCTTAAGAACATCTTTTTCACCCAGGAGAGAGGGAACATTTTTAATCTGGGCAGCCTGAAGGGTGACACTGCTCATTTTCACCGACTCACTTTGCCTCTCCTGCCTTTCAGCTGTTATTGTTACCTCATCGAGAACCACACTTGGCTTGAGATTTATATCCATCTCCACATCTTTGTCAAAGGCTGTCTTAACAATTTCCGGAGCGAACCCTACATAAGAGATGATTAGTTCTACTGTGTCGGCTTCAGGTAAGGTGAGTGAATAAAATCCGTAAGTATTTGATATTGTGCCTGTTTTGCGATCTGAGAGGTAAATATTGACACCTATAAGCGACTCGCCGCTTACAGCCTCTCTTACATAACCGCTAATAGTGTAGCGTTGAGGGATCTGGCCTCCGGCAGAAAGAAATAGAAGCGATAAAACAGCAGCAAGAGAAGCGAGTTTCATTAATCCAGATTGTTCCGTTATAAATATAACGATATTGATCATAATATATTATTTTCGGAATACCATATTGAATTAATTTTTAACTTGCACCCATCATTTATCTGACGATGATAGCAAAACTGAAATATAGTTTCAACATGCAACGCCTTGGCAGAAGGCTCTATAGCTGCCTTATGTTCTATTCCTGGGTAAGCTGAAACCGGTTAAAGGTTTCAGGTTCAAGATTCCAGGTTCAAGGTTTCACTTCTTCAATATTCAATTTATTTCTATTTATTTCCATTTATTTCTACTCTTCGTCAATATGAAAGGCCTCATTTTCAGCGTGAAACGTTATTCAATACACGATGGTCCGGGTATCAGGGTAACATTTTTTATGAAAGGTTGTCCGCTGGGATGTTTGTGGTGCCATAATCCTGAAGGAATATCTCCAGCTCCTGAAACAGTCACAAGAGTCAATAGAGTGGGTGAAAATGAATTCAGAATTAGTGAAATAGTTGGTAAATATTATTCAATTGATGATATTCTTGAAATATTAAAAAAGGAGCAGGTTTTCATGAATCAATCAAACGGGGGAGTTACATTTTCCGGGGGAGAACCGCTTCTTCAGACTGAATTTCTTCTTGAGGCGTTAATAGCATGTAAAGCGAATGGCTATCATACAGCTGTTGATACCTCGGGTTATTCTTCAGCAGAAAATTTTAAATCAGTTATTCCGTATACTGATCTTTTTCTTTTCGATCTGAAACACATTAATAATATAAGGCACAATGAACTGACAGGTGTTTCTAATACAATAATTCTCGGGAACTATAAACTTCTTGTCAACTGTGGTAAAGATATAATGATACGAGTGCCTGTCATTCCCGGGTATAATGACGATGCTGAGAATATGGAAAAAACAAGGAATCTCATCGATTCGACAAAAACCGGATCACTTAAGAAGATCAGTCTCCTGCCATATCATAAAATCGGCTCATCGAAATATAAAAGATTTAATATCCCATACAGAATGGATAATGCTGAACAGCCCTCAATTGAAAGGATGAAAGAACTTAAAAACTACTTTGAGGAGACTGGAGTAAAAGTGAAAATCGGAGGATAGTTTTGTGCCCCCTGTCCCGCAGACGCTGGACATCCCCCTGAAGGGGGACTAATTAGGATCTCATCGAATTACTTATATGATAGAGAATTAAGCCCCCTCTAGGGGGTTGGGGGCAGGGATGGGGCATTAATAGGTAAAACAATATGATAAGTAAAAAACAAAAAATTTACGACATATGATTATTTCAGATAGAGTAAAAAAATTAAGGGAGCAGAGCCTGAATGCAGTGGAGACGCTGAGTGCGGAACGTGCAATACTTATCACTCAGTTTTATAAGAGTGACGAAGCCAGCGAATTGTCAGCCCCGGTAAAACGTGCTAAGGCTTTTGAATATCTTCTGAAGAAAAAGGTGATATGTATAAATGAAGGGGAACTTATTGTTGGGGAGAGGGGGCCGGCTCCTAAAGCAACTCCCACTTATCCCGAGATAAGCCTTCATACTCTGAAAGATCTTGATGTTCTCAATACAAGAGAAAAGGTCTTTTTCAGAGTCGATGATGAGGTGAAGAAGATCTATGAAAAGGAGATTATTCCATTCTGGACAGGAAAAAGTAACCGCGACAGGATTATGTCGTTAATGACTCCTGAATGGCATAATGCCTATAATGCCGGATTGTTTACGGAATTCCAGGAGCAGAGGGCTCCCGGACATACGGTGCTGGGATATAAGATGTTCAGTACAGGTTTTCTTGACCTTAAGATTGAAATTAATGAGGCGATAGCAAAACTTGATTTTTTTAATGACGTTAGCGCTTCCGACAGGCTCGAAGAACTGAGGGCAATGAATATCGCCTGTGATGCAATAATCATGTATGCTAACCGTCATGCCTCTGAGCTTGAAAAACTTGCATCAACCGAGAAAAATCCCGTAAGGAAGAGCGAGCTGTTAAAAATTGCAGCAATCTGCCGGAAAGTCCCGGCAAATGCGCCGGAAACACTTCATGAAGTGCTTCAACACTACTGGTTCATTCACCTTGGTGTTATTTCTGAACTCAACCCATGGGATTCTTTTAATCCCGGAAGACTGGATCAGCATCTTTATAAGTTTTATAAAAAAGAGAAAGAATCCGGTTCGCTTTCAACAGGTTATCCCGATGATCTTCTCGGCTGTTTCTGGGTTAAATTCAACAATCACCCTTCACCACCTAAAATGGGAGTTACAGCAAGCGAAAGCAGCACTTACACTGATTTTTGTCTTATAAACCTGGGTGGACTTAAAGCAGATGGGACAGATGCAGTTAATGAGATGTCATATATCCTCCTTGATGTCATTCAGGAAATGCGGATACTCCAGCCAAGTTCAATGGTTCAGATAAGTAAACTGACTCCCGATAGTTTCATACATAAGGCACTGGATATCATACGGACAGGTTTCGGTCAGCCATCGTGTTTCAATACCGACGCAATAATAGAAGAACTCCTCAGGCAGGGTAAGGATATTGTGGATGCCAGAAATGGAGGTGCATCAGGGTGTGTTGAAACAGGGGCTTTTGGCACAGAAGCTTACTGGCTTACAGGTTACTTCAATCTGCCAAAGATCCTTGAGCTGACATTGAACGATGGATTTGATAACCTGACAAACAGACAGGTTGGATTACATACAGGTGCCGTTAACACTTTTCTTAAATTTGAGGAGCTTGTTCAGGCTTATGGTCTGCAGGTTAATTATTTTGCCGATATTAAGATAAGGGGAAATAACGTGATTGAAAAAACCTTTGCCAGCCGGCTTCCTGTTCCTTTTCTTTCACTGCTGGTTGAAGATTGTATTAAAAACGGCAGAGATTATAATTGCGGTGGTGCCCGGTACAACACATCATATATTCAGGGTGTTGGTCTTGGCAGTATTACCGATATGCTCACCTCAATAAAGTATAATATCTATGACAATAAAACATTCGGGTGGGATACTCTTTTGAAGGCTCTCGCAGCAGATTTCAAAGGATCTGAAAAGTTGCAGCACGATCTGATATACAATTCGCCAAAATTCGGGAATGATGATGATTATGCTGATCAGCAGGCCGTTACTGTTTTTGAGATTTATTATGATGCAGTAAATGGACGTCCAAATACCAGGGGAGGCATCCACCGCATTAACATGCTTCCGACAACCTCTCATGTATATTTTGGTAGTGTAATGGGAGCAACCCCCGATGGACGGAATGCTCGTCTTCCGCTTTCGGAAGGAATCTCACCGTTCCAGGGAGTTGATCATAATGGCCCGACATCAGTTATCAAATCTGCATCCCGGATAGACCATCTGCGAACAGGAGGAACCCTGTTGAATCAGAAGTTCTCTCCATCCTTTTTTGAAGATGAGGATAGCTATGCCAATCTCACTGCCTTAATAAGAAGTTATTTCAGTCTCAACGGGCATCATATTCAGTTCAATGTAGTGAATGCTGAAACACTGAAAGATGCTCAGAAACATCCTGAAAGATATGGAGATCTAATTGTTAGGGTAGCCGGCTACAGCGACTACTTCAATGATCTTGGTGAGGATCTTCAGAATGAGATAATCAAAAGGACGGAGCACGAGGAAGTTTAACACATCGAAATAGGTTGAAATAGGTTGAAATAGCTTATGGTTTAAGATTTGGAGATAAGAAAAAACCAGACAAAGATTCAACCCCCGTCTGGTTTATTTCTATTTCTATCTATTTCTATCTATTTCTATTTATTTCTATTTATTTCTATTTATTTCTATTTATTTCTATTTCTGTTTCTGTTTATTTTGCCCTCTTATCCTTTATTTCACTGAACATCGAGGTGGCTGTTGCAACTATACCAGCTACATCGGTAAGATTTGATGGCAGAATAATGGTATTATTTGTTTTTGCAAGACTTGAGAATCCTACCAGGTACTGCTCAGCAACTCTAAGGTTTACAGCATTCAGACCATTTTCTTCGGATATTGCTAATGCTATGGCTCTCAGTCCATTTGCTGTTGCTTTCGCCAGCTGTTCAATTTCTGAAGCACGTCCGGCAGCTTCGTTGATACGCTTCTGCATTTCACCTTCTGACTTCTTGATAAGTTCCTGCTTGTCACCCTCAGCATTATTGATCTTAGCCTGTTTTGTACCTTCAGATTCAGCAATTACGGCTCTCTTTTCCCTTTCAGCCCTCATTTGTTTTTCCATTGCATCTTTGATGCTCTGAGGAGGAGAAATATTCTTAACTTCATAGCGGGTTACCTTAACGCCCCATGGTTCACTGGCTTTATCAACTGCTTCAACTATTGTTACATTTATGGTTTCACGTTCTTCAAAAGTTCTGTCGAGTTCTAGTTTACCAATTACACTTCTCATGGTAGTCTGGGCAATCTGAATCGAGGCAAATCTGTAGTTGTCGATTCCATAGGAAGCTTTCTGGGGATCAAGTACCTGCAGGTAGAGAATACCGTCAACTTCAACAGCGATATTATCACGTGTAATACATATCTGCGGTGCAACATCTATTGCCTGTTCTTTGAGAGTATGTCTGTATCTTACTTTATCGAAGAATGGTATAAGTACCTGGAAACCTGCTGTAAATGTAGCTCTGTATTTTCCAAGACGTTCAACGATTATGGCTGTTCTCTGAGGAACAATCTTAATCATAGATGCGATGAGGATAAATCCCAAGAAGATTAATCCCACAAGAATAAAAGTAGTGCTCGATCCTTCCATTTTTAATTATTTTTTTGGTTTAACTAATAATTTAAAACTATCTTTTTCAATAATAGTAACTCTTTGTCCCTCTTTGATTTCCGACTTCGATTCGGCTGTCCAGGTAGTTCCCTTGAACTCTACTTTACCATTCTTATCATCACCAAAATCAGATATGGCAAGAGCTTCTTTTCCGGTAAATTCATCTTCCACATTTTCTGATTCCTTCCCATTGCTGTAGAAGAATTTTCTTTGTATAATTCTTCTGAGTCCGACAAGTGTAATAACCGAAGTTAATGCAAAAATGATTATCTGAAAATTTGTTGAAGGTTCCCCAATCAGGCATACAAGAGCTGTTACCCATGCACCGAGACCGAAGAAAAAAATGAAAAATCCTGGAATAACCAGTTCAGCAAGAAGCAAAACAAGTCCGATAGCGAACCAAAATAGTTCCGGTTTGGAAAAAATGTAATCTAGCATGGCGAAAAATTTAATTGTTAGCGAGAAGTTTGTTTTGACAGTAGTAAAGATA
>JANNKF010000275.1:0-12722 GCA_031396165.1 Bacteroidales bacterium
AGTTTTTCAATTTTCATAAAATATTGATGGTTATTTGGCCTGATTTTTAATTATAATGTTATTCACCTGATGTATAATATCTTACAAATGATCGAAAATTAGGCTATCTGTAAATAATCAAAATGTGGTAGGTGCTTTAAGTGTCGCTGCTTATAAAAGAAACTGATTCACTCTATTATTATTAACTTTAGGCACTTTAGGCACTCCAAACTCTAGGCACTGATTAGTTACAGATAGCCTAATTTTCGATCATTTGTAAGATATTATACATCAGGTGAATAACATTATAATTAAAAATCAGGCCAAATAACCATCAATATTTTATGAAAATTGAAAAACTAAGTATATTTTTGCGACTCTTTTATATACGGGGTGTAGCGCAGCCCGGTTAGCGCATCTGGTTTGGGACCAGAGGGTCGCAGGTTCGAATCCTGCCACCCCGACAAAAGAAAAAGCCTGGCACGAAAGTGCCGGGTTTTGTTTTGAATCACCCCCTTCCAGGATCACGAACGAACGAAGTGAGAGAGTAATCCTGCTACACTGAAATCAAAGGAATTAAAGACTTTTTCTGATAGTTAAATCCCTTATCAGGATCGAAGAAGTAATTCTATTTATTCTAAGTCCGTCTGAGATTGGTTTTTTGATTGATATTTATCAATTGTTTATTAACTTTATGCTTTGGTAACATTCAACATTATAATTATGAAATACTTATCACTCTTCAGAAACCATGTTCTGGTTTCGGTAATTTTTGCTCTTATATTCAGCTCTGTGGCATTTTCCCAGAACAGTGCCGTAAAACTGGTTTATAATTTTCCTTCTGATAATGCTGTTAAATTCCGGAGTGTGAGTAAAATAATTCAGACAATGGACGTAATGGGACAGGTTATGGAAGTAAATGTGGCTGCGGTAGTGGGTTGCAGCATCAAATCAATTGGTATGTTGAATAAGAACCTTAATCTCGAAGTGAAAATCGATACGATGTATCAGAGCGTTGATTCCCCTCAGGGATCAGCCGGTGGAGCTATAAATGATGTTAAAGGAAAAGTATTCGCGATGACAATTACTCCTGAGGGTAAAGAAGTTGACCTTACTGAAGCTGGTAAAATTACTTATAATATTGAAGGAAGCGGACAATCCGATCTTTCTCAGTCATTCACTGAATTTTTCCCCGATATGCCTTCTGTACCTGTGAGTCCGGGATATACATGGTCGAAGACAGATACCGTTAACACCAAATCGACAACCAACAGTATGATTATGACTATTAAATCCGAAAATAAGTTTGAAGGATTTGAAGAATTGAATGGAGTAAAATGTGCGAAAATTACTTCTGTTCTTGAAGGCGACAGAGTAATAATTACTCAATCGCAAGGTATGGATCTGACTGTTAAGGGCCCTTTCACAGGTACAAGTGTATTACTGTTTTCACCTGATAAGGGGTATTTTCTGAAGCAGACCGTCTCTATGAAGCAGACAGGTACAATTGATATAACGACACCTGAAAGTATGTCTTTCCCTATTGTAATGGATATTACAAGTGTTAATGAGGTTATAAAATAGAGCTGATAACTACCTGCTTGCTTTTATCACTATTCCACTGAAAGGTGATTTCCCTTTAGTAGTTATTGATGCAGACTTTCTGAGCTCTTTCTTGTCGGAAAAGACTTGAATGTAGTATAATCCTTCCTTAGTAAATGTAAGGGGGATTTTGTATGTGGTGCCATTCCTGTATTGCGATAGTTCCCAGGCTGGCATTGTTTGATACTCTTCTTCTCCAAAGTCTGAATAACTGCCCTTCTTCATGATCTGTGTAATACTCAGTCTTTCCGGAAATTTGTCACGGTAGACGACCATGAAGTATAAGAAGTTATTCCCATCTGTTTTCAGAGTTATGCTTACTGGTTCATTTATGTTAACCTCATCAGGTATATTCTCAAATTCGAAATACCTGTCAATAAATTCCTCGTAATATCTAAACTGCTTTCCGGCAAGATGATAGCCGATGCCTACATAATTATGCTCCCTTGCTATGACTGTTTTCTTGTGTCCGTCTTTTGGAGCCCTCTCCGACATGAATGAATCATGGCCTGATTTCATGAGTTGATTGATTCTATCGGAGGTTATTGTATAACTCTGCGATGACCATTCCCCGAATGCATTTTCAGAAACATGATCATAACCTCCAGCAAAAGCATATCTGTGGTATGGTTTTTCCCCGGACAGGTTCCAGTGTCCAACGAATTCATTTTCAGCGGCTTCCCTGCTTATTTTATTAGCTACCCGTGAGGCAAGAATATCAAGTTTTACCGGAGCTGCATTAAATTTCTTCCTGCTTTTGTTAATTACTTCCAGCTGGGTTACTTTTAATTTTATTGTTTCTTCATCATCTTTATATTCTGATAATCGTTTCTCCTTCTCATTCATTGAATTGTAATATTCAATGTTATTATCTTGCAATTCAGCTGACTGCCGTGGTAGAATTGAACGCGGAAAGCAGATGATAACCACAGCGATTATAATGAAAAATTTAAGTGTTTTCCAGATCTTCCTGAACATATGTAGACATCCATTGTTTAATCGTGTAAAAGTATACTAATTGATATGAATATGAATAAAACTGGATTACTATTTTTATTTTCGCTCTTAACACTCTCAGGTTCTGCACAGAACCCGGGTTTCTATGATTTCAAAGTAAAAACTCTGGAGGGAAAGGACTTCGACCTGAGCACTTTGAAGGGAAAGAAGGTTATGGTTGTAAATACTGCGTCTAAATGTGGTTTCACTCCGCAATATAAAGATCTTGAGGAAACTTATGAAAAATATGGTGAAGATCTGGTAATACTGGGTTTTCCTGCAAATAATTTCATGAACCAGGAGCCCGGTACCGCTATTGAGATACGTACATTCTGCACTGAGAAATACGGAGTCTCATTTCCCATGATGGAGAAGATTTCTGTTAAGGGCAGTGATATACATCCTCTTTATAAGTGGCTGACAACCAAAGAAAAGAATGGTGTGATGGATTCAGAAGTAAAATGGAATTTCCAGAAATATCTTATAGATGAAAATGGCAACCTTGTAGATGTACTTTATTCTAAGGATAAGCCATCTTCTGATAAAGTTACATTGTGGTTATCTTCTGATTAATCTATATTGAAAAAAAACTAAAAGGTTGTCTTGCCAGCGCAGAACAACCTTTTTCTATTTATAGTGCTATTGTAAGAATATTTCCGGCTTTGCTTACAGTATATGATGCAAGGGGTGTCACTGTAGGTCCTGTTATTACACTACCTGAAGTTGTATAGGATGATCCGTGGCAGGGGCATTTTATATCTCCCGCGGCAGCATCGTATCCTACAGTACACCCCTGATGTGTGCAGATACTTGAAAGGGCAATAAAGCCCGACCCAGTGTTAACAACAAGAAGATTCTGAATTATCTTTGACCCGCCGGTTGTATTTAACGCAGCATTCGTAGCCAATGAGAGGTCAACCGTTAAATCGTTTCCTGGGCCCGGAGTTGGATCAGGTTCAGTTTTTTTCTCGCAACTTGTTAAAACAGATGGCATTACAATCAGTGCAGCTCCACCTAAAAGCACTCTTTGAATTACTTCTCTTCTATCCATGTTCAATTGTATTAAATATGAGTATAAAACAACCGTATGATGAGTTTGTTTAAGGAAAGTGGTAAAAACGGTACAACGGTTCGACGTTTCAACGATTCAACATTTCAACATTTCAACCATTGCTTATAAGATATATGGTATAAACATCTTCGTTTCCTTCATATAAGTGCGGTATTCATCACCGAATTTTACTATCATCTCATTTTCTTCGATTCTGGCAGTGATCCATACAGCTACAAGGTTTACTGTACCCAGAATCAGCTGAATAGTTTTGGGATCTTTTAACACAACTCCTGTTCCTAGCAGGAATACTGACAAATACAAAGGATGCCTTATGAGTCCGTAAATACCTGATTTAACAAGTAATGAAGTGTTTTCAAAATTTACGGTAGGTTTCCCTTTCCTCTTAAGAAGCATATATCCGGTTATTACTACATAAACAGATAATGCCAGGAGCAGCCATGAAATCAATTGTAATGGCGAAAGGGGTTTTGTAAACCATACTTTATAGTTCAGCAATACCAGTATGAAAACACTCTCGAACGCAAAAAACCTGGCAATTCCATGGTATCTCTTGTATTTTATTGAGAGAAACCATGAAAAAAGAATAATAAAGATTGTTCCGGCTATTAATACCAGATAGTTCATATTTTACTTTTTTTTTTACAACTCTTCAACTTTTCAACTCCCCAACATTTCAACAACATCTGGAACGTTGAGGAAATCTACTTGTCAGATGTTTTTTCGTTGGTCCGTTTTATAAAATTATAGACTTCCAGTTGTGACTGGATTATTTCTTTTCCAGGCTTTACAAATTCGTTTGATTGCGTTTCATTGAAAATCCTTGCTTTTACATTATCATTCCACTGAATATTGAAAATCTCTCTAATTTCAGATCTTATGTTCTTATCGAAAATGGGGCAGGTAACCTCAATCCTGTGATCGAGGTTTCTGGGCATAAGATCCGCAGATGATATATAGATCTGTTCAACTCCTCCATTGCCAAAAATAAAGAATCTTGAATGTTCAAGGAACCGGTCTACTATTCCAATGGCTTTTATGTTCTCACTTTTTTTCTTAATGCCCGGAACCAATGAAAGCATCCCCCTGATTATCAGTCTGATTTTAACACCCGCATTACTTGCTTCATACAGATAATTAATAATTTCAGTATCTGTGAGGTTATTCAGTTTAAGATAAATATATGCCTTCTTACCCTCGATGGCATTTCTTATTTCATTTTCTATGAGAGTAAGTATCTTGTTCCTCAGGAAGAAGGGAGAGAGTACCAGATGGTAGAAGTTATCTTTTTTATAATTTACACTGAAAAAATTGAAGGCTTTGTAAACTTCATTGGTGATCTTTTTATTTGTTGTAAGGAGAAGATGATCGGTATATACCCTGGCAGTATCCTCATTGAAGTTTCCCGTACCAACTGCAGCAAAACGTTCTGTAACATCATTTTTAACACGGGTGATCAGGCAGAGCTTTGAATGAACCTTTAATCCGGGCACTCCGTATATTACCTTAACTCCCTCAGCAAGAAGCTTATTTCCCCACAATATATTGGCTTCCTCGTCAAACCGGGCCTGAAGTTCGACAACCGTTGTTACTTTTTTTCTGTTACGCACAGCATTAAGAAGGGCATTTATTACACTCGAATTACGGGCAAGCCGGTATAGGGTGATCTGAATTGATGTAACGAAAGGATCTATAGATGCTTCTCGAAGAAGATCAATGAACTGATCAAAGGGATGGTACGGGAAAAATAGCATTATATCCTTTTTCTTTACGGCCGATAAAATGCTTTTGCCATGCTGAATGTCGCGGTGAGGAACCGGGACCAGTGTCTCATAATAAAACTTTTTATGTCCCAGCTTCGGGAATTTCATAAAATCCTTAAAATTATGATACCTGTTGCTTGGGATTACCACATCATCGGGACCGAAATTCAATTTGCGGGTAATTATTTTAAGAAGATCGGGTGGTAGACACCTGTCATAAATAAATCGTACGGGGGAACCTTTTTTTCGTTGCTCGAGGCTTTTCGAGAGTTTATCAATATAGCTCTCTGAGATATCGTCGGCTATTTCAAGTTCAGCATCTTTGGTGAGTTTGATTGTATAGGCTGAGATCTCATCAAAATCAAAAATGAAGAAGATGTCCTTTAATCCGAACCTGATAATATCGTCCAGAAAAATCAGATACTTCTCATCACCTCTATCTGGAAGCAGAATAAACCGGGGAAGGATATCGCTTGGTATTTCAAGCAGTGCATAACGTTTTTTCTGAGTCTCCTTCTTCAGGAGATATACTGCAAGATAGATGGCATCATCAGTCAGGTTTGGCAAGGCTGAATCCTTCTCAATCAGGTAAGGCATCAGTCTTGTCCACACCTCTTTGATGAAATATTGCTGAACGAATTCTGACTGTTCGGGATCAAGTTGCTTCTCGTTGATAATAAAGATCTTATGGTTTTCAAGTTCCTTAAGGAGCTTTGAGTAGTTTTTCTCAAACTTAGTATTCTGAACGAGAACTGTTTCATGAATTTTTTTCAGGGTGGCTTTAGGGTTGTATCCCAGGATGTTTTTTGATTTCGGACCAAACAATGATATTCGCCTGAGAGTAGCAACACGTACCCTGAAATATTCATCGAGGTTATTCGAGTAAATGCCCATGAACTTGAACCGTTCTATGAGTGGAATGTCTTTATTTTCAGCCTCCTGAAGAACCCGTTCATTAAAAGAAAGCCAGCTGATTTCTTTCGGAATATAAGTCTTGCTCATAAATTTTTTTCAGGTTTAAGAAAGTATTCCAATTTCCCGGTGCTGTACTTTACTTCCGTCCATGTTTTTACATTGAAGGAAATGCCTGCAACTCCCGATTTAGGCATAAAATCGCAGCCATCCCTGCACAAGCTGTTGGTGATTTCAGAGAAGGAAGGATTGTGTCCGAATAGAATTACCGATTCAATATTTTTTTTAACTTCTGCAAGCAGACTTAAAAGATAATGATAATTCATCTTATAATACATATTGGTATCCAGAATGATCGTTTCCGGTTTGATGCCAAATACGCCTGCGAAAATTATTGCTGTTTCAAGAGCTCTGAAGGCCGGGCTGGTAATAAACAGACCGGGAACAGCCTCTGTTTCGGTTAGAATTTTGGCCATTTGTTTCGAAGTGCTTTTCCCTTTTGGAGTAAGTGATCTTTCAAAATCGGTAAATTCCGGAGAGGGGTCCTCCGCTCTTCCGTGCCGGACGAAAATCAGTTTTTTCATGTCAGATAATCAATCAGATACCAAAATTTGTTCCCATGCTCTGTGCCTGGATTACCATTGGATTATTCGGGTCAACCAGTTTTAATTTGCCTGATACCTCCGAAAGAGAAACAGACTCTATTTTGTTATTCTTAAGAGCAACCATCTTCCCAAAATCCCTTTCGGCTATCAGATCAGCTGCGGCAGTACCATATCGTGTTGCAAGTACACGGTCCATGGGTGATGGAGTACCTCCCCGCTGGATATATCCCAGTACTGTTTCTCTTGTTTCAAGGCCTGTAAGGGCATTGATCCTCCTGCTGAGAGACTGAGCCGCAGAACAACTCTCTTTGATCGCTGCTTTAATTCCTTCCGCTACAACAACAATTGAATATGGCCTGTTCTCTTCCACACGCCGGAGCAGGTATTCAGCTATTTTTTCTTCGCTATATTCAATTTCAGGAATGAGAATTACATCGCCTCCGCCTGCAATACCCGAATAGAGGGCAATCCAGCCTGCATTGTGTCCCATCACCTCAATTATCATAATCCTTTTATGCGAATTTGCAGTGGAGTGAAGTCGGTCGATAGCTTCGGTTGCAATATTAACTGCAGAATCGAAACCGAAAGTAAGGTCTGTTCCCCATACATCATTATCAATTGTTTTTGGTATTCCTACAACATTGAGCCCTTCCTGCGACAGCAAGTGAGCTGTTTTGATGGTTCCGTTGCCACCGATACAGACAAGGCAATCGAGTCCCATCTGTTCATAATGTTCTTTGATTAGTACCGGCTTACTTATTTCATTTTTTCCTTTCCCGCTGCTCTTGAAAGGCTTTTCCCGTGATGTACCGAGTATTGTTCCGCCAAGTGTTAATATTCCTGAGAGATCATGTTCTGTAAGATCACGGTATTCTTTATTTATCATACCGGAAAAACCGTCGCTTATTCCTACCAGCTTCATGCCATATTTTACTATTGCTGTTTTGCCAATTCCCCTGATTGCCGCATTTATTCCCGGACAATCCCCGCCTGCTGTAAGTATCCCAATTCTCTGCCCTCTTGTTATTTTACCCATCTTCTAAGCTTTAAGTTCTGATATCAGCAAATTTAGCTTATTAAAGGGTATATTAAAATAATTACACGTTACATATATTAATTTTGTTAGTCAATCACGTTCTTACCACAGAGTTACACGGAGGAAGCACGGAGTAACACAGCTAACTGCTGCAAAATCCTTCAGATTCCCTTTTTAACTAATAACGTTTGGTTCAAATCCGTGAAACTCCGTGTACCCCGTGGTTAATTTTTTTATGTCTTTTTCACCACGGATATCACGGATTAACACGGAAGTTATGTTCTTTGTTTTCTCTGTGAAACTCTGTGTACTCCGTGGTTAACGGATTTCATCATTTATTTAAATGATTTTTAAAATGACAGATATCAATTTTAGTATTTTTTATAACTTTAGTAATTAATTGCTATAGTGATAATTGAAACATGGAACCTGATTTTATAAAGCTGAGGGATATAAAGCCTGCATTGACAGGTTACATAAAAGAAGCAGAAATGATTCTTAAGTCTGCAGCATATCCTGATGAAGATGCGGTTCATGATGTGAGGGTGCTGTTGAAGAGATCCAGATCAGTATTAAAGATCATTGCTCCTCAGGTGGCCGGAGAATTTGCAGCAAGGGAGATTTCGGCTTTGGGCGAGACAGGCAAAATGATGAGTCTATGGAGAAACAGAACTGTACTGAGGAAATCGCTTAAGGAGTTGAAAAAGAGAGATCCTGATCTTTTTCGGAAGCTAAAAAATAATGAAAAAATCAATGATCTTCTAAAGAGACCTGCTGAACAGGAGATACCGGCAGAACAGGAGAGTAGCGATCTTGAAAAAATCCTTTCAACTTTGAAAAAGACCGGTTATCACCTGCGCTTCGAACCAATGACCGGCCTTGATCCTCAACTTCTTCTTAAGGAACTTGAAGCTACTTATATACGTGTTTCAAATAATTATCTTATTTGCCGTAATTATCAGAAACCCTCAAACCTTCACGAATTCCGGAAGAGTTCAAAGGATTTTTTGTACCAGCTCTGGTTTTTCAGACCTCTCAATGTTCCTGTAATCAAGTCGCTCGAAAAGAAACTTGATTCCCTTACGCAAAACCTTGGCAGATATAATGATCTGGGCCAGTTATTGAAAGGACTGGGGTATAAGTATGAATATACAGCCAATCCTCCTGAACTGGATGAACTGGCGGTATTAATTAAAGAAGAACAAGACAGCTGCCTTGCAAAAGTGTGGCCTCTTGCACACAAGATCTTTTATCCGGGTCAGAAGCTTGTGAACGTGCTCGGCTTCAAACTTCTGATAATATAATTTAAAAAGATTCTAAATAATACATATTTATCAGACTGTTAATTAATTAACAGAGCTATTCTGAGTATGTTATTTATGAACACATTTATTTATCTAAATATATGCATAAAAGCTCATTCTTTTTTTCCTAAGTTTGTGATGTTATTATACTTAATCAATGACAAGCAGAAGAAATTTTATCAGGATTTCAGCCATTGGAGCCGGCGTTCTCATAACAGGTACAGCAACTTTTAAAGTTATCAGATCACTATCTTCTCCTGAGAAAATTAAAAAGCTTGTGGTTGATCTGAAGCGTACACCCACTTATTGTGAGGTTTGTTTCTGGAAATGTGCAGGCTGGGTTTATAAGACCTCTGAAGGAAAGATCTGGAAAATTATTGGTAATGATGATGATCAGAACTGTAATGGCAGATTTTGCCCCAGAGGGACCGGAGGTGTTGGAATGTATTATGATGATGACCGGCTTAAAACTCCATTGATCAGGGTCGGGGAACGGGGAAATCAGACTTTCCGTGAAGCATCATGGGATGAGGCTCTTGATTTTGTGTCGGTTAAAATGAAAGAGATCTCTTCGAAATATGGGCCTGAAAGTATGGCGCTTTTTACTCATGGATCAGGTTCAGCTTATTTTTCCACATTGTTCAAAGGATTTGGTTCGGCAAATATTGCAGAACCCTCATATGCCCAGTGCCGTGGTCCGAGAGATGAGGCATTTGTTGCTACTTTTGGAGAGGAAGTATATTCTCCCGAGGTGACTGATATACGTGATACAAAATGCCTTGTGCTCATTGGCTCACACATAGGGGAGAACATGCATAACGGGCAGGTTCAGGAGATGTCGGATGCGATAGATAAAGGAGCTACTATAATAACTGTTGATCCGCGTTTTTCAACAGTTGCTGCAAAATCAAAATTCTGGTTACCAATAAAACCTGCAACAGATCTGGCCCTGCTTCTTTCATGGATACATGAAATAATTTATAACGATTTCTACGATAAAAAATATGTTGAAAAGTATTGTACAGGCTTCGATAAGTTAAAAACCCATGTAAAGGATTTTACCCCTGAGTGGGCTTATGGAATAACTACTATCAAGCCGGAACAAATAAAAAAGACAGCAAAAGAGATGGCAGATGCATCACCTGCAGTGATTGTGCATCCCGGCCGGCATGTAACCTGGTATGGCGATGATACCCAGAGAATACGGGCAGTGGCAATTCTGAATGCCCTGCTTGGATCATGGGGCAGGAGAGGCGGATTCTACAGGCCGGCAAAATTTGAGCTTGCCTCCTTCCCTGTACCAGCTTTCAGCAAACCTGCAAAGACATGGCAGGATGCTTTTCCCGGGAAATATCCAATTGCAGGTTCAGCTGTTTCAAATGTGCTGATCGATGCTTCAGTTCCCGATAAAAAACCCGAATATCCCATAAAAGGCTGGATCGTGAATGGAACAAATCTGATATTCACAATACCCGACTCAGCAAATACTCTGAAAGCTATACAAAACCTTGATCTTCTTGTGGCTATAGACACAATGCCTATGGAGATCACCGGTTGGGCCGATGTTGTGCTTCCCGAATGTACTTATCTCGAACGATATGACGTTCTCAGAGCCAGTGTTCACAGAAAACCTTCACTGGCATTACGGATGCCTGCAACAGAGCCTCTGAATGATTCAAAACCCGGCTACTGGATAGCCAGGGAGCTTTCTAAAAAACTCGGACTTGAAAAATATTTTCCATTTGAGAAGCAGGAAGAGCTTATTGACTGGCAACTTAAGAAAGCAGGATCATCGCTGGAGGAGATGCAACGAATTGGTGTTAAAACATTTGAGCGGGAGGCAGATGATCTTTATTTTGCTGAAAATGAAGATGTTGAATTTTTCACAGATTCAGGTAAGATCGAATTGTATTCAGCTTATTTTGAAGGAGCCGGTTTCGATCCTCTTCCTGTATATGTTGCACATGCAGAGCCGGCGGAAGGCTTTTACCGTCTGATTTACGGCCGTGCACCAATGCATACATTCAGCCGTACATCGAATAATCCGAATCTGACAGACCTAATGGATGAGAACAGCGTATGGATAAACCCTGTTGTTGCAAAGGAGTGGGGATTAAAACCTGATCAGTATATATGGCTGAAAAATCAGGATAATGTGATTTCAGACTTTTCGGTCAGAGTGAGGGTTACAGAACGGATCCGCTGGGATTCTGTATATATAGTTCATGGATTCGGACATGCCAGGAAAGAACTGAAACGATGTTTCGGGAAAGGGGTGAGCGATACGCAGATGATAACGAATGTCCTTGTTGATCCTATTATGGGAGGAACCGGAATGAGATCCAATTTTGTGACATTCTTAACAGAAAAAGAAGAACAGGAGGTAGTCTCATGAGGTACGCAATGGCCGTTGATACCAGGAAGTGTGTAGGTTGCAGCGATTGTGTTGTGGCATGTCAGACAGAAAACAGTGTTCCGATAGGTTATTGCCGCGACTGGGTTGTTGAAATTATCGATGGAACTTATCCGCAACTCGAGATGGAGTTAAGGTCGGAAAGGTGTAATCATTGTGTTAATGCGCCTTGTGTCAGATGTTGTCCTACAGGAGCGAGTCACGTTGTTGAGGGTGGTATAGTGCTCGTTACACAAAAAGAGTGCATAGGTTGTGGTGCCTGTATGGCTTCATGCCCTTATGATGCGCGTTATCCGCATCCTTCAGGATATGTTGATAAATGTACTTTCTGCCTTCACCGGATTAAAAATGGATTATCACCTGCCTGTGTAGCCGTTTGTCCTACCAAATGCCTCTATTTTGGTGATCTTGATGATCCTAACAGTGAGGTGTCTATTGTGCTGAAAAAGAGAAAAACGAAGACTCTTATCCCAGAGGCAGGAACTGATCCACAATTATATTTTCTGATCTAGATTGTCATTATTATTAATATTATGAAAGAAGAATTAATTGTCAGCGGCAGGATGAATCAAATGATTGATCCTCACCTGCATATCTGGCACTGGCAGATCTCTCTTTATCTTTTCCTTGGTGGAATGGCTGCCGGCATACTAGCTATTGCCGCGCTTTATTACATTCGGGGAAGGGAGAAAGATTACCACACTGCCGTTCGGATAACTCCTTTTATTGCTCCCTTTCTCCTGGTATTTGGATTGATAGCCCTGTTTATTGATCTGCGCCATAAACTGTTTTTCTGGCAGCTCTATACCAATATCAAATTACAGTCGCCGATGTCTTGGGGTGCCTGGACACTCATGGTAATCACTCCTGTATCTTTTATCTGGTGTGCACTTCATATTAAGGATATATTCCCGAAGTGGGACTGGAAGTACAAATGGCTTTATGAGGTGGAAGCATTTTTTAATAAATATAAAAAAACTTTGGCCTGGGTAATGCTTATCTATGCAATTATTCTGGGTATTTATACCGGAATTCTTCTA
>JANNKF010000337.1:0-8300 GCA_031396165.1 Bacteroidales bacterium
GTCGTTCGCGGTTCCCTTACAGGCGCTTTGCCGCCCCTGTTTGGTTGGGTCGCAGCCGGCGGCGGAGTATGGGATATACCGTTAATATTTCTGGAATTTCTCTTTTTTATTGGCCAAATACCTCATTTCTGGCTGCTTATACTTAAATACGGAGAAGATTATAAAGATGCGGGGCTCCCTAGTATAACTTCGGTTTTTAGCAAATCACAGATAAACAGGTTAACCTTTTCCTGGGTGGTAACTTCTGTGGTGGCAGCTCTGTTCCTGTGCTTTTTTGAGATAATTCACTCAGACATAATAATCGGTATTCTCCTGGTTTCCTCAGCAGTCCTGATCTGGCACTTCTCCGGAATTATAAGTGATAATACTGATCTCCGGGTTAATCGTAAATATTCAATCCTGCTGGATTCATATTTTTTCCTGATATTGATTCTGCTTGTTGCTGACCGGATAGTCTCAATTTCACCGGGATCGCTGGCTTAGTTTGAAACTACTTCTTTATTGCAGGAATGGTATCTGCAGCATTTACTGCATCATTTTGCAGCTTTCTTACATAAAGGACCACCTTCCACCTGTCTTCTGTTTTTATCTGAGATCCGTGCGGCCCCATCGATGCAAATCCGAGTGTTACTGTATGAAAAATCTCCCCGTCTTTAAGTTTTGCAGTAGGTCCGGCTGAAATTGCCCTGGGTTTTAGAGGATAAAGACCGCTGGCGAACAACTGGCCATCACCTGATCCGGTGGAACCATGACATCCGATACAAAATGTGGTGAAAATATATTCCCCTCTCGCAATAACCTCTTCTAAAGGCAGATAGGGATTACTCAGTTCCTTCCCGGCTTTGAGGCGCGATTCCGGGTCAATTGTATATCTGAAAGGAGTTACACCCATGGCTACTGTACCGGTTACCGGTGCCCTCATTGTCAGACTGTCGGGGAAGTTAGGATTATCTGAGTTTGTCTCATATGCCTGAGAATAAACCATATCAGGAATGAAATCGTATCCTTTCATGTTTCTTTGCCTATCGCAGGAATTAAGAATTACAATCGTACAGAAAAGAAATGTAAGCCTGGTTAATATAGTTGATTTATAGTGCATCTTCACAATTTGTTAATTTTCAGGATTCATAGTTCAAACTTTCTTCAAGGAACGGATCCTCTTTAGCTACCAGAGTTCCCCTGGAGAGCGATCTGAAAACTATAAAAAGAAACATCCCCACATATAACAGAGTCATAAAGACTTCAAGGAATCCAATTCCTGCCTTACTGCCGACTGCTGCAGGCATTATCATAAGCCAGTAGTCGAGCCAGTGCCCGGCCAGCATTATTGCTGCAATTGCTGCCATCCATCCGAGGTTTCGTTTCGATCTTCGTCTGATAAGTCCGAAAAAGGGAACCAGAAAGTTAACACCCAGGTTTATAAAAAAGAGTGGTCTGAACTCATTAAGCCTAGTAATATAGTATGTAGTCTCTTCAGGCAGATGACCATACCAGATCAGTTCAAATTGAGCAAACCAGAGGTATGTCCAGAAGATACTGAACGAAAAAAGTAAAATACTAATGTCGTGTAAATGATCATGTCTCACATATTTAAGATATCCCATCCGGTTAAGCAACCAGATAAGCAGGGTCATAAATGCCAGTGAGGTTACAAACATTCCGATAAGAACATACCATCCGAATACGGTGCTGAACCAGTGTGCATCAAGCGACATTATCCAGTCCCAGCTGCTTGCCGAAACAGTAATTGCATAGAACACAAGGAATAATCCGGCAAAAAGTTTTCTCCGGTTATGAAATTTAAGATCCGATGATGACTGAAATGCATCTGAACTCCTCTTCATGAGCCATGTAAGAGCAATCCATCCAGAGAAATAGATAACCATTCTGACAAAGAAAAACGGAATATTAAGCCATGCCTTTTTACCCTCCAGCACTTTATCGTATCCCTCGTAGTGCGACCAATGGAACAGATCGTGCATCCCGAAATAGATCAGCAGCATAAGAATAAAAGCAACAGGCAGGAAAGAGGTCATTGCATCAGGGATTCGCTGGAACGCAGTGTGCCAGCCCGACAAAGCTATCCTGTGAACTGCAAGAAAGAATGCAGCCCCCAGTGAAAGTCCCAAAAAGAGCTGGTTGTTGAGAAGTACATTTGCCCAGATCCTTGCTGGACCTGGTTTTGATATAACTATAGCCGCAAGTGATACTATTAAGCCAGTTACCATAAGAATAATCAGGATATTACGGTATTTCGGTCTGAAAATGAATTGTTCCTCTGTATTCACCCTATTCATTTTTTCTGATTTCTATAATTTGTATACCCGATAACATAGTTTTTACGCTTTCTACCGTTGTTTTATTATTCCCGGCATCGATCAGAATAACAAACCTGTCATCTGTGATTTTTTCATCTACAGCTGTGAATTTGAGATCCGGCTTTAAACCAGACTTAATAAAAAGTACAGCAGCCATTGCCAGCCCTGACAATAGGATAGTGCATTCAAAAGTAATCGGGATAAAAGCCGGAGCAGCGAAGAAAGGCTTACCCCCGATTATCAAAGGATAACTGACAGTAAAAACCCATGCCTGAAAACCGAAGGCAAGCACTGCGCCAAGGATTCCAAAAATAAAGCCTGCCACCGGAATCCGTGACCGCTTCATTGATAATGCCTCATCGAGACCATGAACAGGAAATGGAGAGAGAACATCCAGAATGGTCTCATTGCTCTCACGCAGCTTTCTTACGGCCCTCAGCAACGGTACCTCATCCTCAAATGCGACGATAATATAGTTGCCGTTATTCTTCATGATGCTCATTTGAAGGTTGATTTTCACCCGTAGTCTTCATTATTGATTTTACCTCCGAAATCGATATCATCGGGAATACGCGGATGAAAAGAAAGAAGGCAGTAAAGAAAATCCCGAGAGTCCCTATCAATAATCCAAACTCTACTATCGTCGGTTTGTACATCGTCCAGCTGGAGGGTAGAAAGTCCCGGTGAAGCGATGTTACTATAATAACAAACCGTTCAAACCACATTCCGATATTGATAACTATTGAAAGAACAAAAGTGAAGGCCAGGCTTCTCCTCAGCTTCTTTATCCAGAGCAATTGGGAGGAGACAACATTACACAGAACCATTATTATGTAAGCCCACCAGTAAGGCCCTGTTAATCTGTTCATAAAGGCATATTGCTCATATTCAACACCTGAATACCATGCAATAAACAGTTCAGTCATATAGGCAAGGGCAACAATTGAACCGGTTGCGATGAGGATCTTATTCATATTCTCAACATGGTTGACCGTTATATAATCCTCAAGACCAAGGGCTTTCCTGGTTATAATCAGCAAAGTAAGTACCATTGCAAACCCCGAGAAAATTGCCCCTGCAACAAAATAGGGTGGAAAAATTGTGGTGTGCCATCCGGGCAGAATAGATGAAGCAAAGTCCATACTTACAATACTGTGAACAGATAACACCAGCGGAGTGGCGATTGCAGCAAGCATGATTGAAGTGACTTCATGTCTGTGCCAGTGCCTGGCAGATCCTTTCCAGCCGAAACTAAGGAAGTTGTAGATCCGTTTTTTCAGTCCGTTCTTAAGTCTGTCGCGCAAAGTTCCGATATCAGGAATGAGGCCGACATACCAGAAGACGAATGAAATAGTGAAATAGGTTGAAATTGCGAATACGTCCCATACTAATGGCGAATTAAAATTAACCCATAATCCTCTTGTATTAGGATACGGAAATATGAAGAAGGTAAGTAACGGCCGGCCGAGATGGATCAGGGGGAATAGTGCTGCACAGATAACAGCAAAGAGTGTCATTGCCTCAGCAGACCTGTTAATGCTGTTTCTCCATTTTTGTCTGAAAAGAAGTAAAATTGCTGATATAAAGGTCCCTGCATGTCCAATACCGATCCACCAGACAAACGTGGTGATTTCAAAAGCCCAGCCGACTGTTCTGTTTTCTCCCCATGTGCCTATTCCCTGCCATACGGTCCAGAAGATCATAAACAGTCCGAATAACATCGCCAGACTGGATATGGTTATCCCCAGGTACCAGAGTTTACCTGCCTTGTTCATCATCGGACCCAAAAGGTCGTTTGTGATGCCCTGGTAACTTTTTTTCCCGATTATTAAATGCTGCCTAAGCGGGGATTGGACCATACTTTTGATTATTAAAATATTACAAAATATTATTCCTTATTTTGGTCAGGTAATTAATTGAAGGTTTTGTAAATAACTCTTCCAGCAGATTGTATTTTCGTCCGCTGAGCATTAATTTACTTACATCGCTTTCAGGGTCCTTCATATCGCCGAAAACAATGGCATTTGCCGGACAACTCTGTGAACAGGCCGTAGTGACCTCATTTCTGCGGAGTGCCCTGTTTTCAGTTTTAGCAAGCAACTTGGAGGCCTGAATACGCTGAACACAAAAAGAACACTTCTCAATTACTCCCTGGGCCCTTACCGTAACATCGGGGTTCAGAACCATACGCCGGAGATCCTGGGTCATCCCTGCCTTATCACGCAAATTACCTTCAAGTGTGCCTGCATCGGTATAATTAAACCAGTTAAATCTTCTGACTTTGTACGGACAGTTATTATTGCAGTACCTCGTCCCGAAACAGCGGTTGTAGGCCATCTGGTTCAAACCTTCCGAGCTGTGGGTTGTAGCTGCCACGGGACAAACATTCTCACATGGGGCATTTGAACAATGCTGGCATAAAACAGGCTGAAAAAGTACTTCAGGATCATCATCACTGCCGCTGTAGTACCTGTCAATTCTTATCCAGTGCATCTCATGTACCCTGCTCACCTCTTCTTTTCCTACAACAGGAACGTTATTCTCTGCCTGACAGGCTATAACGCATGTGGCACAACCCGTACATTTGGTAAGATCTATTGCCATTCCCCATTGATGATGAGGGTATTCGCGTTCCTTATACAGACTTTTGCTGTGCTCTTTATTAAATTCGTGCAACTCATTACCGGCAGCCGGATTGGTTTTATATTCGGTTAATCCTGCTTCGCGGATCAATGCCCTGCCCTCCATACTATGGTGTGTCTGAGTCTGTGCGAATGTGTGAATTCCTCCGGTCTTAACAATTTCAGCCACTGTTAAATTATTAACAGTGCTTCCATCAGTAAATGAGGCCATTTGCCAGGCATCAGTTCCTACGCCCTCACCGACTTTCCCACATCTGGTGCGGCCATAGCCAAGTGCTATACCTGCTGTACCATAAGCCTGACCGGGCTGAATATGTACAGGTAATTCCAAACTGTTTATACGTACAAGATCCCCATCACTCAGGCCGAGTTCCCCCGCCTGCAGAGGTGAAATAGCAGCATAATTATCCCAGCAGATCCTTGTTACCGGATCGGGAAGTTCCTGGAGCCAGGGATTATTTGCCTGTCTACCTTCTCCGAGTGCCACAGATTCATAAAGTACTATTTCGAGTGGCCCGTTAGATGAAGGACTATCGTATTTCATAAGTGTCGGACCAGACCTGTAATCCACAGGGATAGAGTTCGTTCCATTTGTTTGTGAAATCAAATCTAATGGTTCGAAGATCCCCTTCTGCAGACAGTGGTCAAAAAAAGTTGCCGGATCAACGATCTCCGATTGAAGTTTTAAAAGGTTTGCAGTCCAGTAATTCTTTAAATAATCGTAGAAGTGTACATCAGAACCCGACCATTTCAACAGTGATTCAGCCATTTGTCGCGTGTTAAACAAAGGACTGATCGCGGGCTGCATGAGACTGAAATGGTCACTCTTTGGTTCTGCATCGTTCCAGCTTTCGAGGTAATGATGAACAGGACAAACATACTGAACAAGGCTATTTGTCTCATCGGGCGAACCTGAAAGAGCCACAGTAAGAGCCACTTTTTTAAGTCCCGATTTAAAACCATCCCTGTTATGCCAGGTATATGCGGGGTTTATATCACAAATCAGGAGTGCATTGATTTCACCCTTCTCCATTCTGGCAACAAGGCTGTCCATCTTGTCGTCTGTTGCACCATGAGTTCTCAGATGGGGTTCGAAAATTATCGTCTTTCCGATATTCCCGAGAGATTTATTTATCTCATTTACAAGAAGCTGAATACTCTTAAGGTTAGAGCCTGAAATTACCAGAGAGTTACCCCTGTTTGCAAGCAGTTTTTGTGAGATCTCCTTTACCTCGACCGGAGAATCCGGAACATCTATCTCACGGTTTTCAAGCGATCTGATGAGATCTCTGTAAATATTGAGCAGGATTGCGGTTTCCTGTGAAGGTTTGATCCGGATCCTCTTATCGGCATTACTTCCGGTAAGACTCATATTTGATTCAAGCTGAATGAGATAGTTCATTTCTCCGTCAGGATCTCTTCTCTGAGTAAACTGCCTGATATATTCCGTCGGGGAGAGCCATGTGCCCAGGAAATCGGCACCAAAACTCACGATCAGGCCGGCTTTGTCGAAACGGTAATCAGGGATCACCTGTTTTCCAAAGCTCAGCTTATTCGCTTCAAGTATCCCGGAATATGATATTGGATCATATTGTACCCATTCTGAACCTTTGAATTGCCGTAGGAATCCGGAAATAACAGATTCGGTGGACGGACTGAATATTGTCGGAGTAAGAATTACAATTGTGCCTTTTTCATCACTGATCTTCTGAAGCTTGCTGATTATATCTTTATCCACAGTATCCCACTCTGTATCAGATCCTTCTTTTAATGGACCATGAAACCTGCCTGAGTCGTAGAGATCAAGAACAGAGGCCTGAACCCTTGCACTCGTCCCTCCTTTAGTAACAGAAGATTCCGGATTACCCTCGATCTTAATAGGCCGTCCGTCGCGGGTCTTTACGAGAATGCTGCAATAATCGCTTCCATTAACAAAACTCGAGGCGTACCATTGGGCTTCACCTGGCGTAATTTCTTCAGGAGCAATGATATATGGTATTGCCTTTTCAATTTTGGATCTGCATGATGAAAGTGCAGTTACTGCAAAACTGAAGCCGCAAAATTTTAAAAAATCTCTACGGGAAGCATGAAGATCTGAATTCTTCTCACTTAATATTTCAGCAAAAGGATTTCTATCTGATGAAATGTTTTCATCATGAACTGTTTTTTCTTTAGTTTTCCCAGAGTCAATATTTTTCCGGTATTTCTTCATTCTTAAGGAAATATTGATTTTACCTGCTTTAATAATGGCACTTCCCGCAATCTCTTCCGCCAATATTGGCGATCATAACACTATCTCTCTTACCTGATTTTATTTCATCATAATATGAGCGATAATATGTTTTATAGTAATTGTTATCTATATTAACTTTTCTGGTATCGTGGCAATCGATACACCAACCCATTGAAAGATCAGGATACTGGTAAAGCCTGTCCATTTCAGTAACCGTACCATGGCAGGTTGAACAATTGATCTCCCCGGCATTTACGTGCTGGGCATGACTGAAGAAAACAAAATCGGGAAGTTTATAAATCCTGATCCATTCTACCGGGTACTTTTTATCATAAGCATCAAGGACCTTATTTATCTCGGTAACACCCGAACGCGTTCCTGTCCTTACAAGGAAGTGGCAGTTCAGACAAATGTTACCTGACGGGATACCGGCGGTTTTACTTGTTCTAGCACTATAATGACAGTAGAGGCAATCTGTTTTGTTCTGCCCTGCATGAACGGCATGCGAAAACTTAATCGGCTGGTCGGGAGAAAATCCGGTTGATCGTCCGAATGCTATGGCGTTTACTGCCAGAATATAAGTTATTATGATTGAAGTCAACAGAAGGATGCCAAGGTTTATTTTCTGATTTACGAATATCTTTCTAATAATAAGATCGGCTGATGAAATAAGAAAAATCAAAGATGCTATTATCAGCAGCAAAAGATTGCTTATAACAGGCTTCTCATGTTTAAGACCAACAGTTGTCAGCTTATCCATGTAGCCTTTTATCATCGCTATCTCCCCGGCAGTAAGTTGAAAATCCTTATGTACCAGGGCCATCTTCTTCCCGGTGGGTTTGAGTAATACCCTTGTAAGGTCAGCACTGTTTTTTGAAAGAAATTTTAATGATATCTCAAAGGCGTCGGGGTTCCAGTTAAGTGTGTCAGAGACCCTTGTGTTATGACATGCAGCACAATTAACAGATCCGGGTCCCCGATGTACAAGACCGTAGAAAAGCCTCTCTCCAAGTATAATCTCTTCGGCAGCAAGGACTTTTGTTTTGACAGTGACAGAATCTTTAACCGGAAGTATCTGTGATTCAACTGATGAAAAGAAAGAGAAAA
>JANNKF010000393.1:0-5991 GCA_031396165.1 Bacteroidales bacterium
GAAATCCCTTTGGTCAGTATTTTCTGGTGAGAAATTGCTTCTTCGAGCCATCGCTTACAAAAACATCTGATCCTGTCGGAGAGTGCCTTAACCGTGTCAATATTGCTTTCAGGTGGCATAAACCTGCTATAATCTGTACTCACAGAATTAATTTTATAGGTTCCCTGGTGGAGAAGAATAGAACGGATAACCTTAAGTTATTTGATGAACTCCTGCGCAGAATTATTAAAACCTGGCCTGATGTGGAGTTTATGACGAGTGATCAGTTGGGGGACTTGATAGCAGAGGGCGAGGAGCGGAAAGCGTAGAGCGTAGAGCGTAAAGAGGTGAGCGATGAGCGGTGAGTAGTGAGAGATGAGTGAAGAAGTTTGAAGCAGACATGAAATGAGTCAGATAAATAGTTTTAAAGATTTAATTGTTTATCAAAAAGCTTACAAGCTTGCAATGGAGATTTTCGAAATTTCCAAAGATTTTCCAAAGGAAGAAAAATACTCCCTTATTGATCAGATGCGCCGATCGTCAAGGTCTGTCACTTCAAATATCGCTGAAGCCTGGGCGAAAAAGAGATATGTTAAATCTTTTGTAAATAAATTAACTGATTCACTAGGAGAGGAATACGAAACTGAAGTATGGCTTGATTATTCACGGGATTGTAAATATATCGGAATTGAAACACATACTAAAATTTTGGCAAATTATGATGAAGTCCGTAGGTTGTTAATATCCATAATCAATAATCCGGATAAGTGGTGTTCGTAATTCTTAGACTCTCACCGCTCATCGCTCATCTCTCATCGCTTTTATGATATGACCGACAATACAATCATGAAAACAGACCCAATAAGGATACTGATAACCGGCGACTTCTGCCCCCATAAACGCATTGAGGAGCTAGCCCTTAAGGGTGACTTCGGTGCAATCTTTAATGACTTTATCGATGTTTTTCAGGGGAATGACCTTAATGTTACTGACCTGGAGTGTCCTTTGACTGAATCGAATAATGCCAGACCAAAAACCGGACCCCATCAGAAAGCTCATCCGGATTGTATCAAAATACTTAAGTATGCTGGTATTAACCTGGCAGCTATGGCAAATAACCATATGATGGATTATGACGGAGAAGGAGCGGGAGATACAATCGAATTATGTAAACCTAATGGAATTGCCACTGTAGGAATTGGTAAATCAGTTGAGAATGCCACAAAGCCATATTCAGTAAATATTAAAGGGAAAAGTATTGCAATTTTGAATTTCGCCGACAATGAATTTCTATCGACCCCGGATGGCACATTTAATTGCAATCCATTGAATTCTATTCAGTGTTTTTATGATATTAAGAGTGCCAGGCAAAACCACGAATACCTGATTGTAATAGTTCATGCAGGTAATGAGTTTTATGAATTACCATCACCCCGTACAA
This sequence comes from Bacteroidales bacterium, assembly GCA_031396165.1. Lineage (GTDB taxonomy): Bacteria > Bacteroidota > Bacteroidia > Bacteroidales > VadinHA17 > LD21. The sequence goes on from JANNKF010000393.1 coordinate 1,421, forward strand.
AGAGATTATACAGGTATCTGGTTGATCTCGGGGCTGATGTGGTTATTGCTCATCATACTCATGCCTGGTCAGGGCATGAGATCTATAATTCAAAACCAATTTTTTATGGTCTTGGTAATTTCATCTACGACTGGCCCGGTAAATTGAATTCAAGATGGAACCAGGGTTATGTTGTCAGACTTAATATTTCTGAGAAAACTGACTTCGAAATTATCCCTCTCAAACAGTGTAATGAGGTTGCAGGTGTTTTTCATCTGAATTCAGAGGAAACGGAAGTTTTCACAAAAGAAATGGATCGGCTCAATAGTATAATTTGTGATGATATTCTTCTCGAAACTGAATTTCAGAAGTACTGTAAGTCAGTCAACCCAATGTATGAAGCATTCATCGAACCAAATTTTGGAAATAAAATTGCATCACTAAGAAAAAGAGGATTTTTCCCTAAGCTTATGTCCAAAAGAAAACGTCTTCTTTTATTAAACATCACACGCTGCGAATCGCACCGCGATGTGTTAATTAGGATGCTGAAACAATATGAATAAAGCGAAAGACTAAGCGTAAATTGAGGAACAAAGTGACGAAATCCCGCGTTAGCGGGAGCGTAAAGCGTAAAGGAAAGAGCATAGAGAATGTGTTTTGTCTCTACGCTCTACGTAATACGCTCTACACTCACCACTCACCGCTTTCCTATCCGCTCTACGCTCTACACTCTACGCTCTACGCTTCAAACTCACTTCTCAAATCTCAACTCCCAGAATGTGCGGCATAACCGGCTATATAAACCTCAATAACAGGCCAATTCAGGATACGAGAGTGATCCTGAATATGCTCAAAGTACAGAAACATCGTGGTCCAGACGATTCCGGCATCAGGGCATTCAGCCTCAGATCAGGGGAGTCTGCTGAAATGAAAATCAGCGAACCAATGGCTGTTGACGGTACTTTTGAGGGAATGCTTGGGTTCAACAGACTCAGCATTCTGGATCTGTCAGCAAATGGTCACCAGCCCATGACAAGTCCTGACGGGAAGGTTCTGCTGACCCTTAATGGTGAGATCTACAATGCTTTTGATTACAAACATGAACTTGAAGAGTGGGGTTACAGGTTTAAGAGCACATCAGACACTGAAATAGTACTTGCTCTTTATCTCCGTTTCGGATTTGAGGGGATGCTTAACCGGCTGAATGGAATGTTTGCGATTGTGGTTGTTGACCTGGGTAGAAATGAGTTTTACGTTACCCGCGACAGGTTTGGGATTAAGCCCATGTATTATATTTCAAACGAGGAAGTTATTGCATTTTCATCTGAACTGAAGAGCTTCAGGTATATTGAGAATTTTAATTTTAGCCTTGCAGAAGAGCAGCTTGATGAATACCTGCTCTTCCGTAATAATCTGAATGGGACACTCTACAAAGATATATTATCGCTTGAACCAGGACATTATCTCTCATTTAATCATGATACAGGACTAATAAAAAAGCGCTATTTCAATATAAACGATTATTCACGTTCTCCAAATGGCTCAAATGATCTGGATCATTATGGAACGAAACTTGAAGGATGGTTAAGCAGAAGCGTTCAAAGCCAGCTGATGAGTGATGTTAAACTGGGCTGTCAGTTATCAGGAGGTATTGATTCTTCACTTGTCACATGGCTTGCTAACAGAAATAGTGGTAAAGGAAATTTTGAGGCTGTTTCAATAATTTTCGATGACCCCAGGTTTTCAGAAGAGAAATTTATTAATACGGTCACTGAAAATCTTGCTATACCTGCACATAAGTTTTTACTGGATTCTGATTATTATTTTGAGAATATAGAACGTGCTGCATGGCATCTGGAAGCCCCTATTAATCATCCGAATACCGTTGCAATTTACAAGTTGTCACAATGTGCCAAAGAATATGTTACTGTTCTTCTTAGCGGGGAAGGGGCTGATGAGGTCTTTGGAGGTTACGGCAGGTTTTATGATATAGCTTTTCCATATCGCAGCAGAAGGTTGCTCCATGAAATAAAGAAGAACCTTAAGAATCCATTAAATATTGCAGATTATTTTGTTCATGAATACAGAGCGGTGATGGCCACTGCATTCATGACACCGGACCTGGCTACGAAACTGAGATCAGGATTCAGTAAAGAGAGGTCAATAAGTAGCCGGAAAGAATTATATCACTCATTATCAGGATCATTATTCGATCGTCAGGTTAAATATGAATTACTTTCATTTCTTCCTGATCTGCTGATCAGACAGGATAAAATGTCGATGGCACATTCGATAGAGAACAGGGTTCCCTTTCTCGACAATGATGTTGTTGAAAATTCATTTTCAATACCGGAGAAGTACCTTCTGCTAAGAAAAAGTCCTGAAGGATACAATACGCAGAAATATCTACTAAAAAAAATGACTGCCGGTCCTTTTGGAAAAGATTTTGCCTTTCGTGATAAAATGGGATTTGGTATTCCTGTGAGAGAGTTCTTTATGAATAAGAAATTTAATGAATATTTGAATGACAAGATATTACCCGGTATTAAAAAAAGAGCATTATTCAATTATAAAATAACCTCAAACTGGCTTTCAGATTTAGGGTCTCTGGAGTACAATGAACTTGAAGCATTATGGGTGATTATTTCTTTTGAAATATGGGCCTCAATATATTTAGACTCAGGAAGTTTCAGTACATAGACAACGAAAAGTTGATACTCTAATAATTGTTATTTTGACAATTCTAATTACCAATGTATGCTTGATATAATTAAAGCTGATCTCTACAGATACATTCCGGAACCTTATTCATTTTACAATTTATTAAAGGGATTTAGATCACAGGGTTTCAGATACATGTTTTTCAGACGTAAACTGCACTGTTGTAACCGAATGAATCCAATGCGTTTACTTTATTGGATTTTATTACGACATTATATGTATAAGTATGGTTTTCAGATTGGAGGGCAAATAGGGAAAGGTTTTTTTATCGGGCATTTTGGAACAATTGTAACCAGCACAGAAACAATTATAGGAGAGAACTGTAATATAGCACATTTGGTTACAATTGGTGTAACAAGGCGTGGTCCTAAAGTTGGAGCACCAGTAATTGGGAATGAAGTGTGGATTGGTACCGGGGTGACTTTGGTTGGTAAAATAGTGATTGGAAATAATGTTTTAATCGTACCCGGAGCCTACGTGAATTTTGATGTTCCCGATAATTCAATAGTAATCGGCAACCCGGGGATAATTAAACCAGTTAAGGATGCGACGGCAGGATATATAAATAACAAGTACAAGAGAACATCTTCAAATTCTGAAAAAAACCATAATAATATCATTACATGATAGCCATACAACCTGTAAAAGGTGGTTTTGATCTTAAATGGATCAACTATTGTAAAGCAAATAATATTCCATACAAAATAGTCGACTGTTATAAAAGCGATATTATCAGTCAGTTAAAAGGATGTTCTGCGTTGATGTGGCAATTCTACCAGGGGAACAGGAAAGATATTCTGATGGCTAAAGAATTGCTTTATTCTCTTGAGCAGGCAGGCATAAATGTGTTTCCTGATTTCAGAACAGCATGGCATTTTGATGATAAAGTCGGGCAGAAGTATTTGTTGGAGGCTTTGGAAGGGGCACTGGCATCTTCATGGGTTTTTTATGACAAAGTTGAAGCTATCCGATGGGCTGAAAATTGTTCTTATCCTAAGGTTTTTAAGCTGAGAGGAGGATCAGGTTCACAAAATGTGCGCCTGGTTCACTCAAAAAAGCAAGCAAAGAAACTTATTAAGCAAGCGTTTGGACGAGGATTCTCTCAGTTTGATCCTGTTGGTAGTCTGAAGGAAAGGCTACGTCTGTTCCGGTTGGGAAAAACAAGCTTTAGAGAAGTTTTAAAAGGATTAGTACGTTTTGTAGTTCCACCACCTGTAATAAAAATAAAAGGCCGATCAAGAGGACTTATTTATTTTCAGGAGTTTATACAGGGAAATGATCATGATATACGTGTTGTAGTTATTGGTAGCAATGCATTTGCCATAAAACGTATGGTCAGAGAAAACGATTTCCGGGCCTCTGGCAGTGGCAATATCTTATATGACCGGAGCTTATTTGATGAAAAAACTCTTAGGCTATCATTTGAAACAGCTGAAAAACTCCGGTCTCAATGTGTTGCATTCGACATTGTATATGATAAAGGCAATCCATTAATAGTTGAAATCAGTTATGGATTTTCTCCTTTGGGTTATGACCCATGTCCTGGATATTGGGATAGAAACCTCACTTGGCATGAAGGAAAGTTTGATCCATACGGATGGATGGTAGAGGACCTTTTAAGAAGCGTAGAGCGTAAAGCGTAAAACGTAAAGTGGGGAGCCCTGAACCCTGAGCCCTGAGCTCTGTGCCCTTCTCCCTTCGCCACAGTGGAATATAAAAACAAGATGCAGAAGAAAAAAGTATGTCTGGTGATACCGTCACTTCAGGCTGGAGGGATGGAAAGAGTAATGTCGGAACTGGCTACTTTTTTTTGCATGAAAAACGATGTTGAAGTCCATCTTGTTTTTATATTCCACTGTGGCGAAGGGAGA
>JANNKF010000405.1:0-5496 GCA_031396165.1 Bacteroidales bacterium
CTACATAACTTGAAGAAAACAATAATTGTATTTGTAACAATAATCATAAGTTCCACATCCTGGTCACAAAACATCAGAATTTCCGGTTTTGTAAGCGAATATACCTCCAAGGAGAGGTTGATATCTTCTACTATTTTTGAAAGTAGTTCCAAATCCGGCGTACTAAGCGACAATAATGGGTTTTATTCGCTACTGGTTCCCTCAGGAAAATTAGCTTTAAAATATACATTTATTGGTTACAAGCCGTTACAACTAGAATTGACTTTATCCCACGATACAGTTATCAATGCATTTCTTGAACGGTCAATAGAAAAAATCGATGAAGTCTTGGTAACAGAACAACGCCTAAGAAACAAATTGGAGTCAAAACAAGTGAGTATTGAGCGATTACCCTTAAGCACAATAAAAAAGATACCTGCACTGATAGGCGAAACTGATATATTAAAAACCTTGCAGCTTTTACCGGGAATTCAGTCTGGGTCTGAAGGATTAAGCTCATTATTTGTTAGAGGTGGGGGATCTGACCAGAATCTTATTTTACTTGATGGTGTTCCAGTCTATAATCCGTTTCATTTATTTGGCTTTCTCTCATTCTTTAATCCCGAAGCCATTAATGATATTTCAATAATGAAGGGTGGATTTCCGGCCTGGTATGGAGGCAGGGTGTCGTCTGTTGTTGATATAACCATGAAGGATGGCAATGCAAACACTTTTCACAGTAATATAAATATTGGATTGATTTCTTCAAAAATAATGATTGAAGGTCCAATCATTAAGGACAAAAGCTCATTTCTCTTAACAGCAAGAAGGTCAATGATTGATATATTTCTGAAACCATTTATCGGAAATAAGACTCCCGAATATTTATTTTATGATGCCACCTTAAAACTGAACTATTCTTTTTCATCCCGCAACAGGATTTACCTGACATTATTTACCGGAGAAGACAAAATTGGAGATAAAACACTTTTTGAGGAAATAACATTAAATGATATAAATTATTTCCAGACTTCAAACCAAAAGTATGGATGGGGAAATATTGCCGCATCTGCCCGATGGAACTATATTGCCTCAAACAAATTAGTTTTTGACACACAGGTTAATTTTTCCAGATACAGATACAACGATTCCTATGATTATAACTTTCAGGGTATTTCAAAGGACTCCACAAACAAACGCACCTATTCTTTCAAGCACTATTCAGGTATAAGGGAAGCTGAACTTAGGCACCAATTGTCATATTACGCATCAAACCATTTTTTCAAAGCAGGCATTTCTATAAATTCTCAAAGAATTGATCCTGATTTTAATGGTATTTTCAGTAAATCTTCAGCTAATGTAACCACCAATGATACCATTCTGGGGGACTTTGCAATAAAATCGACTAATTATACTGTTTTCATTAATGATGAAATCTCGATATCGAATAAAATAGGATTTAATATTGGCCTTCGTCATACCGGCTATTTTGTACAGAGAAAATACTATTTATCGACAGAACCGCGTATTTCTATTAGTTATCACGCCACATCTAATCTGACTTTTAAAAGCGCATACTCGCTTTCCAGTCAATATATTCAATTGCTCCCATCTTCAAATATATTTTTACCTACTGACCTTTGGGTACCAGTAACTAAGGATATCAAACCACTGATTTCAAACCAGATTGTTCTCGCAACAGTATATAAACCATCTGGGGGTAATTCACTTTTTACAATTGAAGGTTATTACAAGAACTTTAAAAATCTTATCGAGTATAAAGAAGGAGCATCATTGCTGGGTTATTATTATGATCTGATTGATAGAATTGAAACAGGAACAGGAAAAGCCTATGGAATTGAGTTCCTGCTTGAAAAACCTAAAGGTTCCACTACAGGTTGGGTAGGGTATACTCTTGCATGGAGCAATCGTCGTTTCGAAACAATTAATCAGGGTAAGCCATTCCCATATAAGTTCGATCGAAGGCATAACATTTCCATAGTAGTTCAACATCGTCTCAATAAACATTTGGACATGAATATGAATTGGGTATTTGGAACGGGTCAGGCACTCACACTAAGCTATGAAAAATACCCATCCTTTTTCAATCCACTTCTTCAGTCTGAATTTTTAGAAGGAAAGCATTTATTGGATGATGAGACAATTAAGTATTTCAATGAAAAGAACAATTATCGTTTACCTGCCTATCATAGACTTGATATTGGATTTAACTGGAATATAAACCCTGCAAAAAATCATCATCTCCTTAGTTTCGGATTATACAATGCCTATAATAGATTAAATGCATTTTCAGTTTACTATGGAGGAGGAAAAAAACACTCTTCGCTGAAAAAATATACGTTATTTCCCATACTACCATATATATCTTATACATACAGGTTCTAACTACATAATAAATGGGTACTCAAAAAAAACACTATATTAGCTCGCTGCTGCTTTTAATAATTACATTGTCTTCTTGCGAGAGTGATTACAATTTAAATATTCCCGATTACGGCAGGAAGATCATTATTAACGGGTTTTTATCAACAGAAGATACAATTTCTGTTCAGATATCTGAAAGCAAATTCATTTTGGACACGATAGTTTATTACAAACCATTAAAGAACCCCACAGTACAATTATGGATTGACAACCAGTATACAGAGGATCTTAAATGCAGCTATTCGATTTCGTCTTTTTCTCAGCATAAGATTGATTCAATAACATATCTGTCAAAATACAGACCCTTACCGGGTAGTGAATATACAATTAAGGTTGTTAGTCCTGGTTTACCTGAAGCCTTTGCAACTGTCAAAATGCCGGGCATAGTTCCTATAGACAGGATTGATACAATTTTAATGGCGAATCATGTTGATAGACTATATTCTCTGACTTTCAAAGACTCAAGTATTGAAACAAATTTCTTTTTCATCAAATTTTTAGTGACACGTCTTGGATTAGCTCCCTTTTCATGTGATACAACTATTTTAAAATCTTATTGGGATTTTAAGCCTGAATTTTTATATAATGAAAAATTCATCTTTTCTGATAAGCAGTTCAACGGGAAAGAGGCTCAAATTAAATATTTAATTCCATCAGTGATCAAAGATCAAATAAAGAATTTCCCAACTTGGAATTCCGATTGTTCTAATACAAATATTGATAAAATTGTAACCAGAAAAATATTTGTTAAACTTTATAACTGTTCAGAAGAGTTCTACCTTTATTATAAATCATTCAGAACAACTTTGGAGAGAGGTGATGATGTATTCTACGAACCGGTTAAGGTTTACTCAAATGTTATTAATGGCTATGGAATTTTAGCTGGATACACTGTATTTATTGATTCTTCACAATATGTTAAGGTCTGGTCCAAAACATTATATGGAGGGAAATAGGTCTCACATTTTAATTGCAAATTCAAGTAGACCATGCACTCTTTCTTGGCAAGAATGCATATCGATACTCTTAAAACCAACCCTTGGTAATCTTAGGCATAACCACAGTTTAAGAATACGTATAAGCCTAACCGTCCCTTCGCTGTAAAGCACATTACGCAAACATAAAATTCCGCACTACAGGTTGATGATGGTGTTTGCGTAAAGAGCCTTACAGCCCGTCCCTGCCACTCGATGGACAGGCGGCTAAAGTAGATACTTATCTTACATACCCAAAGACACAAAATTTGCCCTGCAGCTAACGGACTAGTACATGTAATAAGCGTTTCCAACCATTTCAAATACAAAAAACACTCGCAAAACGCTTATTACATATACTAGCACACATACAACCAAAGACTCTAATTTTTGTGAGATTATTTGAATTCTAAACCAATTGCATATGGACATCTCGCCGCTTGGTTACTTTTCACTTCAATGCTAAATCCACTTCTTACACCGGGACTTTTAAAACACCACAACTTGATAATATCTTCCACCCGGATATTTGCCCTGCCAGCTAACAAGCGGGTATAAGCAAAAAGCTTGTCACAATTTTTGCTCACTACCCTGACAGTTTTATCATGACGATCAAATTCGCACACTTCTGTCAATTCTTTTCCGGCTCTGGACAAATCCTTTATTCTGGGACAAATTATCCTTCGCCGGGACTTGCAAAAATTGCGCCATGGTGGCTTGCCGCCGGGACAATTTCTCGGCTAAAGTATCGCATGACACATCGGCGGGCTGCGCCACCAACGCTTTCTGCTCATACCCGCGGCCGTTAGCTGCAAGGCATTACACCACGCCCCCATTCTACCATGACTTCCGACGCGCGCGCAAGAGTTTTGAAGCCCTTCCCTGCAACCGTCCCGTCGCTTCAAAACACATGCTTCTTTGCCTGCCCGGACTCCGCCATCTGGACAATTTTATCATACCATGACAAACCCTGCCCGTTTACCGTGACTTTGACATCTTGACAACTTTATCATGACACGAAAAACACTGACCCTTCACCGGAACCATACCACCTTGACAACTATAGAATGAGGTGACAACTCCTGCCTATCTACCTAGCCTTTGTCAATGATCAGTAACTAATAAATTTTAACTTTGATAAATAAATCTAAAAACAATTTAGCGGTAAGCGTGGCAAGAAGATACTGAAACAGACAACATTAGAAAACGAAAAACCCATTGTTTATCTGTTTTATTGTTATAAAAGTTTTTAAAGAATATGTACAATATTACCCTTATTTCAACTGAACATAGAGAAAATGGAAAATGTAATTCTGCTGAATTACACAAGATTATTGAATCAATAAGTCCTGATGTGGTTTTTGAAGAAGAAACAAATGACGATACATTCCAGAAGTATTATAATGAAGAAAACTCTTATAAATCACTTGAAGTTCAATGTATAAAAATGTATTTGCAAAATCACGATATTATGCATATCCCTGTAGATATTGGACCAAATCAATACTTGACTTTCAGGGAATGGGATTATATGTTTGATACATTCAAAAAATACGCTGCTTATCAACAAATAGTAAAGGACCATTGTACGTTAAGAGATAAAGAGGGTTTTGCTTACTTAAATAGCAAAAAATGTTCGGAATTATTTGAGAAAATGAAAATTACAGAAAAACAAATTATAGAGTTTAGTGGGTATACAAAAAATGAGCTCTTTCGCATTTATAAACTCTTTAAAGAAGAGCATGATTATAGAGAAAATGCGATGCTGCTGAATATTTATAATTACAGCAAAGAAAATCAATACAATCAAGCAGTTTTTTTACTCGGTTACGCCCATAGGAATGCTGTACAACAAAAAATTATGGAACACGAAACTAAAGAAAATCTTAAACTAAACTGGACATTTTACAAAGACACATATTAATAAACATAAACACCAGTCGCTTGAAACAAGTTAGCGATAAGCTCGTGCTTCTGCACATAATTTAAATTCATATAATATGACTGACTTAACATACCTAGACAAATGTCCATTGATAGGAATTGGTTTCAAAAAAAATCAACCAAAACCAGCTATTGGTCCTATAACTGAATTTGA
>JANNKF010000056.1:0-1950 GCA_031396165.1 Bacteroidales bacterium
TTCCCTGTTTCGATCGAGCTTCAACTTCTCGGAGGTCTGGGTAAGGGACCCCGTACGACTGCCAATGTGTGTACTCCCGGAACTGCCGTAGAATTAAAGGGAAAAACGGATTTTACACACTGCATAAATTCATCATCAAAAACCTATGATGGCGACCAGTGGATCCACGGGGAGGCGATTGTAATGGGTGATGAATCGATGATATTCCTGATAAACGGAGATACGGTACTTACTTTTCAGAAGCCGCAAGTAGGCGGTGGATTTATCACTAAAGCCAGGGAGGCTACAGAATGGGATAGTAACGGGATAACCGATAAACAAATCTGGATCTCGAAAGAGGGTTCGACCTTAACAGAGGGCTATATCGCTCTACAGGCCGAAAGCCATCCCATTGATTTTAAGAACATTGAATTGCTGAATCTTGTGGGCTGTATGGATAAGAAAGCAAAAAACTACAAACCTTATTTTGTAAAAGCTGATAATAAAAGTTGTGTTTATAAGTAAAACCACCCTACCCTTGAATTAAGGGTTGTCTTATATTATCTTTTTAACCGCAAAGCACCCTAAGCAGGCGCAGAGCATGCAAAGTTGAATCATATATTTTAATTCTTTGCGCTCTTTGCGAATAACCTTTGTGTCCTTTGTGGTTAATGGATTTAGGTTCTAATTGTATGATATATTCTTTACTCCGGAAATTTTCTTCGTTGAAACTTTTGTACTGAATAATGAAATGAGCTCCTGTTGTGTCAGATTCAGCGAAGGATTGAATTTATCTGAAGTCATATAATTCAGAATACTCCTGTATATTTGCCTGCCTTCAGGTTTATCCTGAATAGCATTCAGATCAGACATGCATACAAGAAGTTTGCCTTTCCCGACTGCAAATTCAAAAATCAATCCAAGCTTATGATTTCTCTCAACATTATCTACAACCTGAACCAGAGGACGATAATCCGCCGGAGTATTATTTAAAATAAACGGACGGCTGTTCTTCACTATCGGCCACCATTGCCAGTTTGTATAAAATTCCGTTGGGAAATCTTTCAGCAGCGGATGTTGAGGATCGGTTAATATCGACATGGTCCCTGGCGATACAGGCTTTTTATTCGACTCAGAGATCCCCTTAAACATCCTCCAGTTCCAGTAATCGGGTATATATAGTCCCCCTACTGTTAATTCTTTAACATCATCAAAATCAGGAAATAACAGAACAGTTTCACCTTCTAAAAGATTTGAAAGAGTTGCTTTGTCGAGCTTCTCAGAAACGAGTATACTCTCAGGTATTTTTCGATCCGTATCAGAAGGATAAACCCATACCGGATAGCTGTTTTTATACTGAGTACCTTCAAGTGTAACAGTAAGCGTGAGTTTCTCAGCTATTTCAATTTTTGTGAGGTCAGAATTCAGGGTAACAATATCAGTAAGCTCTCCCTGAATCAGGTCCGCTTCAAGTAAACCCTGATCAATAATGTCGCCGGAAGCTCTCATAAGCTCCCATTTAACGGGCTGGTTTTTCATTGCAGCTTCCGAGTAATTGGCAACCCGGATCTTTGCGGTATACTTTTCATTGTTAGTCCAGCAATACTTTTCCATCAGGACAAGCGGAACCACCCTGTTTGAGAACCGGCTGAATTCCTCAGGAGATATAATTCCCTTACTTTCCATAAATGCATCGAGTAGTCCTATAAGAGCAGTTCCCTGTCCCGGGAAATCCTGAAGATCAAGCAGATGATATCCGCCAAAGCCAAGAGTTCTGATGGCCATCTCAATATCTGCTTTATAGCAAATCGCACTTGAGGCTCCTGAGGCCCTGAAGAATGATAAGGCCTGATCTGTAAGCCCATTTTCTGCAAGACGCTCGCGGAAGACTTCGAAATTCCAGGGCTTCATTACCCCGGTATATTTTTTTATTTCATCATAATTCGGATAAATCTGATACTGACCCACTTC
>JANNKF010000033.1:0-2719 GCA_031396165.1 Bacteroidales bacterium
ACTTCTCTTAGATACCGAAAACCCTTGGTTAAGGTTGCAGGATTCCGACTCCGGTCTTCCGACTCCGGTCTTCCGACTAAAATTAATGTTCTACATCACTTTTTATTCTCCTGATTTTTTCTAGATTAGCATTTTCTTTTATGCTTTAATTTAATTCCAATAATATGAAAACACGCATTCTCCTGCTATCTGTTCTTGCCCTGATTTTTATTCCGGCAATTGCCCAAAAGAAAAACACAAACAAGGCTGATGATGGTTTTAAATTCGCCACTCTTGCAGAGCTGAAAGTAACCCCCGTAAAGGATCAGGCCAATACAGGCACATGCTGGAGTTTTGCAACAACCTCATTTTTTGAGTCAGAACTGATCCGCATGGGTAAAGGAGAATATGATCTTTCAGAAATGTATATTGTAAGGAATAACTATGCTGACAGACTAAGAGACAATTTTGAGCAACAGGGAAAGGGAAATCTGGGACAGGGAAGTGTTGGCCATGACTGGATCGTTGAGTTTACTAAAAATGGAATTGTTCCTGATGAAGTGTATACAGGATTGAATTATGGTTTGCCGAGACATAGTCACGGGGAATTGAATACGCTGATAAATGCGATCGCCACGGTCCCTGTGCAGAGAAAAAAAGAGAGCGACCAGTACCTTACTATTATAGATGCAGTGCTTGATACATATCTTGGAAAATCACCAGCGTCCTTTACTTACAAGGGAGTGGGTTATACACCGAAATCATTTTCTTCCTCACTCGGAATAAAAGTGGAGGATTATGTTGAGATTACCTCATTTACTCTTTTCCCGTTCTATACACAGGGAATGGTTAATATTCCCGATAACTGGAGGAAAATGAATTATTATAATGTGCCGCTCGAAGAGCTAATTCAGATAATGGATTCCTCACTTAGTAAGGGATTTACAGTTGCGTGGGATGGTGATGTAAGCGAAAAGGGATTCTCACACGCCAAAGGGGTAGCAATAATTCCTGAGATTGAAAATACTGATCTCTATTCTCCTGCCGATAAGACCAGACTGGGGAAAATGACAAAGGAGGAGCTCTCTGCAGAAGCCTACCGGTTCGGCAACCCATTTCCCGAAGTTAAGGTCACACAGGAATTTCGTCAGGAAGGATTTGATGCAAAGAAAACCACCGACGATCACCTGATGCACCTTACGGGAATCGTTAAAGATCAGAATGGTACAAAATACTATGTGACAAAGAATTCATGGGGTACCGAGAGAAATCCTTTTGGAGGTTATCTCAATATGTCGGAAAATTATGTAAGAGCAAAGACCATTGCAATAATGGTTCATAAGAATGCCATTCCGGCAGGTATAAGAACTAAACTGGGATTGTAGAATTGTCGTGCAAGTTATGCATGACGTAGTGCGAAATAAAAGATATATATCGCTAAGCGAAGTTTTAAAACTTCGCTTTTTGTATATTGTAGTCTGAAGACTACATATTAGGTACGACGAAGTCGGAGACTTCGCCGAGCAGAGGTCTTGTGGGTGTGTTAGTTCTTGTTGACTTGCATGACTTGCACGACCTATTTTATTCTACCAATAAGTTGCAGCCCCTGATGTCGCTGTTGTCGAAGCGGCCCAGAACTTCAAAACTACCATCAGGGTGTACTTTTCCAAGATCGCCTGTGGCGATGAACGAGCAGGAGTTAATGTTGGCAAGGTCAATTATATTAATCCCCCCGGTTTTTCCCGGTTCAGTATAAAGAGTAAGAGGATCCTGCGGGTCTCTTATAATTACCTTCATCCAGGGCGGACAATAATAAATTCCATCACCTTTGGAATAAGCCTGACTCAGAAGTTCAGTCATACCGTATTCCGAATGAATTGCAGAAACATTAAACTTTTCTTTAAGTATTGAATGAAGCTCTAAACGTGTCACCTCCTTTCGCCTGCCTTTCATCCCGCCTGTTTCCATAATAATCACATCTGAAAGGTCAGGAGCCAGATTCTCAGCAAGATCGAGCAGAGCGAAACTTACTCCGATTAAAAATGGCTTCCTGTCTGTTTTTTTAGCCAGGGCAAGTGACCCGGTCAGGTTTTTGATATCATCCTTGTAAAAACCGCTGAGTTTGTGGTTGCTTTTTTTGATAAGATCATCAACCATATAAACGAGGGAGGATCCTGCTCTTTCTGTATAGGATGGAAGCAGAGCAGTAATAATATACTCTTCCGGATCGCCATAAAACATCCGGAAAGAGTTAAGAAAACTATTCTCATATAAACTTAAATCGTTCACGAAATGTCTGCCAGGTATGACTCCGGTAGTTCCGCTGCTTTCAAAAATTATTTCAACAGGACGACCGTCTGTTACTATTTTGTGATTTCTGAAGAATTCAACCGGAAGAAAAGGTAAATCTGAAGGCGAAGTTACTGTAGCCTGATCTTTACCCAGGCTATTTATAAAGTGCTGATATACAGCATTTTTTTCGTACTGATAATGAAATACTTCCATAAATATTTCATTGAATTCAGTATCACTTTTAATATTGAAGATTTTATCCCTCAGCTGAGTGTTCATTTGCCGGGAAAAGTTAATGATCCGTCAGGCTGATAAACCCACTGAAATTTGCATTCCCCGTATGCAATGTTTTGCCTTACCTCATTAACTGTACTGATAATTCTGAATTTTGCATAAGTATCATTTCCTGTTCTGTAAATCCAGATCTGGTTGGCAATTATAGGGTCAG
>JANNKF010000067.1:0-18835 GCA_031396165.1 Bacteroidales bacterium
ATTTCGTGGCATCAATCCTGCTATAAAATACACCGAGTGTATAAAGCGAAACGGAATCAATTTTAAGGGTTTTGATAAACTGAGTTTCATCAATCTTCAGATTCCTGAAATAACCTGACGGAAGCAGGTTTAATGTCCTCATCAGAATTATACTGTATTTTATTGAGGAGGGTTGACGCAGATGTCGTGGAGTATAGGTTTCCTGACTTATTACCACACCGGTTTGAGGATCGACAATTCCAAATGTAGCTCTTCTGTTATATTTCCTTCCTTCAGGATTGTCTGACCCATCACTATTAGTATTTATTGCAGCGAAATTTGATTCACCAAACGCTTTTTTGATAAACCTCGATCCGGAAATTCCTGATGAAACCAGATAATTGATAACCTCCTGAGCCCTTTTGTCGGCAAGTTTTCTGTTATATTCCGTACTTCCGATCGCGTCAGTGTACCCTGCAATCTCAATTTTAAGTTCAGGGTGGAGCTCAAGTATAGATTTAAGAATTTTAAGGCTTTTTACAGATTCCTCATTAAGCTTAAAACTGTTAAAACCGAATAGAATATTGTTGATGGAAATAAACTCCTTATTGTATACTTTTTCAGGAACGAGTGATGCACTGACCACAATATAATTGCCAGGATAGTTTAGTGGTACATTAAGGTTAATTGTATCTGTTTTATATCCTGTGTGGATGACAAAAATCTTATAATCACCTGGTTTTACATTTACTCTGAATAAATTTGAATCTAAGAGTGCGATATTGACATTTGCAGATCCCTTTTTAAGATCAGTAAGTTCTATAGAAATTTGTTTGGTATCGACACCCATTCCGTCCTGAAGTAAAATTGTTCCGGTTGCGGTTATAACTTTATCGGCAGGATCTTCTGAAACAACTGAATAAATATTTCTTGCATACTCCTTTTCATTAAAGATACTTGTAACAAAACCAGGCGTATTATTATTGAGGACAAAGAAGGTATTTTCACCTGTGGTATTGAATGCATACGGCATCCCTGTCGGATTTGTCCATGCTCCATTTCTCTTTATTGAACGGAATACATCGTATCCGCCCATACTTATATGACCGACTGAACTGAACAGCAGGGCATTTGTTTCCGTGTCAAAAAATGGAGTATCCTCATTATAAGGAGTATTGATTACATTTCCGCAATTTACCGGCTCCTCCCATGTACCTTTTGAATTCTTTCTGGAATACCATATATCAAGTTCGCCAAAACCCCCTGGCTTATTACTCGAAAAGTATATTTCCTGACCATCAGGGGTTATATAACCATGAGATTGCCAGTAAATTGTATTTATTGGTTTTCCGACACTTTTAATTTTTGACCATATAGTGTCTTTTCTTTCACTGAAATAAAGATTTCCATCTCCGCCGTCATCCATATACAATATAAGAAGCTTTCCGTCACCTGTAATAGAGTTTGAATAAAACCTGTCAAAATCACCGAGCTTACTGGTAATATCAACCGGAGGCTTCCAGTACCCGGTTTTATAGGAGCAGAATATGCGGGTTTTACCGGCTTCTTTTTGTGTGAAGATAAATACCGAATCGTTTTTCGCAAGAACGGGATTACATGCTCCCGGGTATTGAACGAGCCATGGCGCGAAGAGTTTGGATGTGATTGAGAGTGGTTTCTTCTTCATTTCAAGAGCATATAGGCAATCCCTGATCTGATTGTCGATATACTCCTCCCTGAAGATCTCGGTACCACTTAATCTTTTCTTTGCATCATTAAAAAGCAGGATAGCCTTCCTGAGACTGTCATTTTTATGATAAGCTATTGCACGATACAGGTAGGTATCAAGTGGTGCTTTATCACCAAATTCGATATAATCTTTATCTTTCTCAACTACGTTCACTATGGCTTTTTCAAGGAGGTTCAGAGCTTCCTCCTTTTTCCCGTCCATATTTAAATAGCAAATTCCGAGCTTGGCACAAAGGTTTGAATTTTCGGGAAAAAGATTCAACAGGTACTTGTATTGTGATGCAGCTTTTTCATAATCCTCGTCAAAGTAAAATGATACATCAGCAGCCTGAACAGCTTTGATGTATTGTTTTTTGGTAAGTATCTGGGAAAAGAGAGGGGAGACAAAAAGCAGAATAATGGTACAAGTAAGGCTTTTTCTGAAAACGGTGTTCATTCTTTTGAAACTTTCTTGATAAAGATTTCGTTTGGATATCCTTTCCGTATTAATTCGGTTCTTAATGCTAAAGCCTCTTCATTTGTTGAGAATCGGCCAGTGGTATACCTGTAAAACTTATCAGTATCACTATAAATCACCTTCATGTCGGTAATATACTTGAAATAACTTATGTCGACGGGATTATGAAGGGCAATAACCTGCACTGTATAATAGAGAATATTAGCATCATCAATATTTCTGTCACTAACATCTGCTACATTCATGTTCATGATGAGGATGCTGGAATCAATAGATTCCACTGACGGGGCTAGGGAAAGATTTATTTTGTCATAAACCTTATCATCAGGAACAATTGCTGCAACAAATGGATCCTTCTCAAGAATAACATCAATGCTAACCACAAGAGTTGGATTATCCTGAAGTATTGCTGTATCAACAGTTTGTGGCAAATATCCTATTCCTGTGTATACCAGTTTCATATTGCCCGGAGATACAGTAAAACTGTAAAGGCCAGTGTATTTATTTGGATACCCGACATCGAGAGTGTCTCCTGAATTTTTATCAATAAGATGAATGGAATACTTTTTACTGAAAGCAACGGTAGTGTCCTTCAGGCTGAATTTTCCTTTTATTTCAAATAGCTGCGATAAATTGTTGTCGCCCATTGCAATATAAAAAATATCATTCTTCTTGTAATCTGTTGTTATTGAATAATATGCATTACTGCCGTTATTTACAGGCTGGAAGAATTTATCATCGTCGGTTGAGTTTACAGGATACCCCAAATTCGACGGTGTCTTCCATACATTGCCTATCCTTAGACAGTTGAAATTATCATAACCACCCATTGTGTTGTGTCCCTCGGAACTGAAATATAATATTGAATCGTTGGCAGTAACAAATGGAGTATCCTCATTAAAGGGAGTATTTATAGCAGCTCCTATATTCTCAGCAATACCCCAGTCACCCGAAGCATCTTTTTCTGAAACATAAACATCAAGGTTTCCCTGACCTCCGTCTCTGTTACTCGTGAAATATAACTTTTGCCCATCAGCTGATATTGAGGCATGAGACTCATAAAACTTTGTGTTGATATTTTTATTGAGTTTTTTAATTGCGGCCCAAGCACCGTTTATATAATTGGATGAATAGATGGCACCATCATAGTTGTCAGTTTTATAAAGGAATAACTCGGTGCCATCGTTGTTCAGTGAGCAAGAGGAGCAATCTTCCCCGGCATTAAGCTCGGCAGTTATTTCTATCGGGGGTTGCCATATTCCTCTCTCTTTCCTGGAATAGTAGATTACATTTACGATACCTCTTCGTTCGGTATAGACAATGGTATTCCCATCGAAACTTATTGCAGGATTATCATTTATTGCACCAACATTAAAATCGGGACCTAATGACTTTTTACTGAAAAGTACAGGGTTCTCTTTATATTGAATTGCATTCCTGCATGCTTGTATCAGCTGATCAATATATTCAAGATTTTGCATTCCCCCTTTGGATTTTGTCTCACTTGCAAGTTTTTTGAAAGTCGATAGGGTGTTAAGACCTTTTTCCAGCTCATTATTTATCAAATAAGCTTTTGCAAGAAAAAAATATGCGTCAAGAGGGGCCCTCGTTTCCTTGAATAATTCACTTCTCGAATCATAAGTCGCACCTTTTACAGCTTCCTCAAGAAAGGAAATGGATTTCTCTTTTTCCCCGGGGATATTGAGGTAACAGGTGCCAATTTTGTATTTAATATTAAGGTTATCAGGACTTTCCAGAAGCAGGTAGAGCTGGTTGGCCAATTCAAACTCTTCATACAGATAATATGATTCTGCCTGTGAAAAGATTTTTTTCATCTCATCTGCACTTTGAGAGACTGCAGCGAAAGGAATGAATAACATTGCCAGAAGGTGCAGCAAAATGCGACTAATATTTACCCTGAGGTTAACCATCAGAACAAATGTAATAATATTTTCAAACTATCGGATTAATAGGCTCTCATTTTATTTTACAATGATCTTGAATATATCTTCCTTCCCAAATCCTCCTGCCTCTTTATAGATTGAATAATAACCGGTTTTTCCGTTTCCTTCAGGCATAAAAAATGTATTATCATCGGGATTATTGATCGGATACCCGAGATTTGCAGGATTATTCCACAAGCCGTTTGATTGAAGCTCAGATCTGAAGAGATCATATCCCCCCATTCCCTGGTGACCCTGGGAACTAAAAACTATTGTCTTTCCATTATTCACTAAAAATGGACGGTCCTCATTAAATTGAGTGTTTATCTGCGGACCCAGGTTAATTGCCGGACCCCAGGTGCCTTTAACCTTTTGCGAAATATAAAGATCAAGCCCCCCAAATCCTCCCGGTCTGTCCGACGCAAAAATCAGCTGGGTGCCTGATTCAGAAACAAACCCATGTGATTCCCAGTATTTTGTATTAATATTTTTGTCAAGTTTTATTGTTTTTGACCAGATGGAACCATTAAAATCACTTACAAAGATATCGCTGTTGCAATCATCATCTTTTGAAAGGTATAACTGTTTACCGTCGGATGAAAGACACGAAATATAGAAATCTCCGTCGGATTGAAGATCAGGAGTAATATTAACAGGGCCACTCCATTTTCCGTTCTCTAATCTTGAATACATCACAGCATCGTAGAATTTGAGCGACACCATATATGCGAACGACTTTCCGTCGGCAGAAATCAGTGGATTGAAGTTATCTTTTTCATCGTTGAATAGGGTTCCCATATTTTCTTCGTCAAATGCAACCGGTTCTGCAATTAATTTTTTGGCCAGATCGCACACTTCCATCTCATGGTTTATAAACTCCAGATTCTCTCTGTCATCAGGCAGGAGAGTTCCGGAGTATTTCAGATAGGTCTCTTTCGCTTTGTCGAACATATAGTTTACGCGATAAGCTTTGGCAAGTTCATATAATGCGTCATAAGGTGCAGCAGTCTGAGAGATAGTTCCTTCTTTATGTTTTGCCGACATATTTCTTACTGCACTTTCAAGGTAACCGACTGAAAGGTTTTTCTTCCCCGGGATGTTAAGGTAACAGACCCCGATCCTGAAAGCGAGATTGGAATTATCAGGCAGCTTTTCATTCAACTGTAAATAGTAATTTAGTGCATCAGGAAAGTCTTCGTTAAGCAGAAAAAATTCAGCTTCAAGGAATGAATCCTGCAATCCTTTTGATACCTGAGCAGTAATCGCAGCAGACAGTATTATTGAAGCTATTAGACATATATATTTTTTGCTCATGAAGATGAGGTTTAAGTATATTTATTTATTCTCTTTTTTTCTTCTTTTCCAGATAATGAAGAAAATCAAGGCAATACCTGATCCCAAGAATAGCCATACTAACCAATTAATACCTTTTCCTTCCGGTTTAACCTGGTCCCTAAGGCTATCCAAAGGTATGTCTTTTTCTGTTATCATATTCGAGATAGCCCTGAAGATTAAATCTTCAGGATATTTGACCTTATCTTTATTATTCAGAAGGAATAATAGCAAATCAACATGTGTATTTATCTTTTCCTTTTTAAGATTCAGTTCTTTTAAGGCAGACCGGAGTGGTTCATCAGAATGTTCAATAAGATCCAACAGGAATTCTTCTGTTTTGGTATCAGGCATCGAACTTAAACCTGCCAGAATTTCTAATATCCGGCTATTGGTAAGTCCTTGTTTCAGTGATTCGGAATAAAAAGCCCCAACCCATTTCTCCTTTGTTTTTATATTACTCTTCTCAACAATAGCAAGAGCCTGCCTGATAAGTATTCTGTCTACTGCATTTTCGCTGTATGCCAATACTTTATTAGTGATAACTGAGATTGTCGGATCAACGTCGACTAATATATCTGCAGCTATCCTGTTTAATTCCCCGGGAGTTATATTACTACCTGTTTTTTGCTGAATATACTGTTGAAGATCGGTCCATGTTTTGAGATTGGCTTTTTCGATATCCAGCCCGGAAAGTAACTGCTTCAGATCGCCATCGGTGAATTTTGCCATTAGATCCACCGCAGCCTGTGTAAGTACATTATCCATCACAGCAACTCTGAGGGCAAGTTTGTCAATCTCATCCGCACTTATACTTTTTTTGGCTGCTTCTTCCTTAAGAAATGTTATGAGATCATCAACTTTCCCGAATCGATGGTTTTCGATATCAGCATCCTTAATAACATTTTCAAGTTTTTTGTCGCTTCTGTTGTTAAGCATTGCGGAGAGGGCTGATACCTGTTTTTTGGCGATTACCCTGTTGTATTCAGGCCGTATTACCGGTTGTTGTATTCCATCCTTTTGTCTTGTTATGAAGACGTCAGTAGTAGTGGTATTATTAAATTTATCTGTTAATTTAAATAAAATTTTGTTATCACCTGAAGCCGGAACCATTTTGTAATTGAAGATTGTATCGGATAATCTGAACTGTTCCGTAGAGACTAAGGAGTCGCCAATCCAGTGTTCGATGGTCAGGAGGGAGTTTGGTTCTACCTTCATAGGGAAAAGAATAGAGTCGCCTTTGGCAACAGAAATAGTCTTATTGCTTCCTACGTTAAGATCAGCTATAAAGTCAGTTTTTGGCAGCATGGTACCCGGAAGTACGAAACTATCAGTCGGGTTTGTTAAAGGAAGATCAATATTTCTGACAACTTTTTCACCACCTTCTGCTTCATAGGTTATCTGATAATTACCCTGTGGAAGCTCGAATTCATACTCGCCGGTTTGTGGATTTGAGTAAACTATCAGAGTCTGGTCCGGGTTTTTAATATTCATTGCACTGATCTTTACACTATCAGTTAAGTTGGCTATAAGATCTGAAACCTTTACCATACCTCTGATGAAAAACTTTCTTGGATGATCATCAGAAAAAATCTCAATCCGGTATATATCCTGCTGACCGTAACCTCCTGTCATTTCTTTGGCAAAATAGCCTTGATAGCCTTCATTAAGTGGTTTGAAAAAAACATCATCATCTGTCGAGTTCAAAGGAAATCCAACATTCAGCGGAACAGACCATTCTCCGTTTGGTAAAAGGGTTGAAAAGAAAATATCGTATCCTCCCATGTTGAAATGCCCCCTGGAACTGAAAAATAATGTCTTGTCGTCTTTGCTTAGGAAAGGTGATTCCTCATTATATGGAGTATTGATCACAGGTCCGAGATTTTTAGCCGGACCCCAGTCTCCGGTGCTATCCCGTTCTGAAACGTAAATATCGAGGCCTTCGTAGCCGCCTTTTCTGTTACTTGTGAAATAGAGTTTCTTATCGTCGTGTGAGATTGTGGCATGCGACTCCCAGTATTTTGTGTTGATATTATCATTAAGTTTTACAATAGGGGTCCATGTGCCGTTTTCAATCCGGGAATTATAGATTATTCCATCGTAATCTGCAGAGCTGTAAAGGTATAAGGTTTTGCCATCGTTCGAAATTGAAGTTGGGAACAGGTCACGGTCTACCCTTAATAATTCGTTCATGCTGACCGGTCCGCTCCATTTGCCGTTAGTTTTAGTTGAATAATAGATAGCATCGAAGAATGCCTCACTTCTCGAAAAAACCATCAGATCCTCATTGTCTGAAACGACAGGATTAAATTCGGATCTGCTCTCATTGATCATGTCGCCAAGGTTTGTTTCCTTTATAAAGAGCTTCATATTCATAAGCTCCTGAGCATTAAGGCACGATTGTATCTGAAGGTTAACTATGTTGGAATCATATACTTCCGAATCGAGATTTTTTTTGAACAGCCGATAGGTTTCAATTGCCCTGGTAATCTGATTATTTATTCTGTAAGCATTAGCAAGGTAATAGAGAGCATCGTAAGGAGCCCTGGATTCCTTGAATTTACCTTCCTTGTATTTAGGATTAATATTTTTAACCGCATCCTCCAGATATGTAATTGCTTTTTCCTTCTCTCCGGGCGTGTTTATGTAGCACTGGCCTATCCTGTATTTGATATTACTATTTGCAGGATATAGTTTTAATAATCGTTGATAAGTGGGTAATGCTTCTTCATAGTCTTCAAAAAGGATCCGGCTTTCGGCATAATAAAAATCGTTTTTATTATCTGTCTTTACCTGAGAAACCAGATCTGAATTGATTAATGTAGCCAGCAGCCACGATATTAGAATGAACCTTTTTGTCATATTAAAATAAATCTAAATGGACGGATGGCAAAATAAACATCTGTGAGAATTTGTAATTCTGTTTCAAATATTTAGAAAACAGAAAAGTCTTTGCTTTCTTAATACTCTAAGCTACTAATATAGTAGAAATATTAGAAAAAAGGATTATTTGTGATAGCCCTTTTTATCAAATGTTGCCATTTTTATTTAAACGCATGATTTCATCGGATGAAAATCCGATGCTCCGGAACTATTTAAGTCATTTAAGAACAATATCCGGCGAATAATTTTCGAGAATATCTTTTACCTTGTTCAGAAATTTGCCTGCCAGAGCACCATTTATTACTCTGTGGTCATAGCTCAAAGAAAGTATCATTATCTGACGTATTGCAATCATATCCCCATCAGGAGTTTCTATTACAGCAGGTGTTTTTCTTACGGCACCTGTCCCCAGAATTGCTGTCTGGGGCTGATTTATTATCGGAGTTCCGGCAAGATTATTATAGCTTCCGAAGTTGGTTATTGTAAATGTACCTCCTGTTATCTCATCAGGTTTCAGTTTATTGTTCCTTGCCCTTTCGGCCAGATCATTTACAGCTTTTGCAAGTCCGGTAAGGTTCTTTTCATTGGCATTTTTAATTACCGGTACAATAAGATTTCCATCGGGCAGCGCAGTAGCCATACCAATGTTGATATTTTTCTTTTTAATTATATTGATACCGTCAACCGAAATATTAACCATAGGAAGCTCATAAAGTGCCCTTGCAGCTGCGTCAATAAAAATAGGAGTAAGGGTAAGCTTCTGACCTTCTGTTGCAAGAAACCTGTCCTTATTCGCATTTCTCCAGTTAACCACACGGGTAACATCCGCATCAATGAATGAAGTCACATGTGCGGAAGTTCTTTTCGACATTACCATGTGTTCAGCTATAAGCTTCTGTACCCTGTCCATTGGAATAACTTCGTCTGATCCGGAACCGGAAACATCAGATTTATTAGTTTTTACTGACTCACTACTCTCTGCTGGCTTTTCAGCAATTTCAGCCTTTAATGAATCAACAGTTCTTTTCCTGTCTTCAAGAACCTTCAGAATATCATCCTTTGTTATCCTCCCATCCATACCTGAACCTTCAACCTGATCGAGTTCAGCATAACTTATTGCTTCCCGTGCTGCAATGCTCCGTACCAGGGGTGAGACGAATTTTCCTGATGGAGTACGGCTCTTCATGCCATGCGACAACAGTTCCTCTTCCTTTTTCTCCTGCCTGACAGTGTCAATAGTTTCCCTTATCCTTTCAACCTCTTTCTCAATTTTTTTCACATCTTCCTTAGTCTGCACCACATCACTTTCAATAATAGCAAGCAGTCCGCCGACTTTAATAACTGCACCTTCTTTGGCTACAATTGAAACCAATGTGCCCGAAGAAGGTGCAGGAACTTCTGTATCAACCTTATCGGTTGCTATTTCAACAAGCGGATCATCTTCGTTAATTTTTGCACCCTCAGAAACGAGCCATTTATTAATTGTTGCTTCAATAACACCTTCTCCCATTGCAGGTAATAGAATATTCATCCTAGCCATATGAAATATTTTATCTAAGTTTTACGAATAATAATCCACAGGTATTAAACAACCGGATAATAGAATTGTTTTAGAAAAATCAGGATGATTGAAACAAACATCCAGGTTTCACACATATCCTTTCACTGAAGAAATGTAATACTGAAAAACCGGTTAAGAAATGCTAATCCCTGCCGGAAATAGGTGGCGGGGATGATTAAATAGTGAAGCGGGTCAAATCTTTCAGCATTCCTTTTACGCGAATAGATCCTCATAGCATTATAGAAATGGATTATATCTGTATAGTTGTCCCTTCTTGTGCTCATGCCCTTAAAATGAGTTATGGTTATTGCAGGGAAATAGTAGTTTTTAAAACCCGCTCTGATTATTCTGTAGCTCAGATCAATATCTTCACCGTACATGAAAAAGTCCTCATCGGGCAACCCAGCTTTTTGGAGGGCCTTCATCCTCATGAACATGAAAGCTCCTGAAATAACCTCTGCAGATCCTGTTTCATCCGGGCCGATATGAGTAAAATAGTACCTGTTAAAAAAATGTGACTGTGGAAATAGAGCCGATAATCCGAATGTTTTGAAGAAACCTGTCAGGGGTGTCGGGAAGGCCCTTTTTGATTCAGGCAGGTACCTGCCATTTCCGTTTACCATTTTTACACCAAGTGCACCTGCGTCAGTGTGCTCCTTCATGAATGTAATACATTGTGAAAAAGTATCTTCCGGAATTATTGTATCGGGATTCAAAAGAAGAATAAATTCTCCTGCTGATTGTTTAATAGCCACGTTGTTTGCGGCAGAAAAACCTGAATTCACATTATTCCGGATCAGCTTTATTTCCGGGAAATCATCCTTTACCATCGCGGCTGAGCCGTCATCCGAATTGTTATCAACCACAAATACTTCACAATTTATATTTGCTGAGGCTTTTCTTACCGTCCGGAGACATTCTCTAAGATATTCCCGTGCATTGAAACTGACAATAATTACAGATAACTCCATTAGGTATTAATTTAATTATCAGACTATTGCTGATACAGGTTCCTGTTATTTATTGCTCTGCCAAGTGTGATCTCATCGGTATACTCAAGTTCATCGCCAACGGCAACTCCGCGGGCTAGTGTTGTAAGCGTTATATTGTATTTATTAAGCCGTTTAAAAAGATAAAAATTAGTGGTATCACCCTCCATAGTAGTACTCAAGGCAAATATAACTTCTTTGATATTTCCATCTTTTACTTTGTCTTCGAGGCTGTCGATCTTAAGATCTGACGGACCAATACCATCAATAGGGGAAATAATACCTCCAAGCACATGATAGGTGCCTTTGAACTGACGTGTATTCTCTATTGCCATTACATCCTGAATATTCTCGACAACACATATTACAGCTTTATCCCTTTTTTCATCATTGCAGATATTGCAGATCTCAGTATCTGAAATATTATTGCATAACCGGCAATAGTGAATCTCTCCGTGAAGCCTGATTATGCTCTCCCCAAACCTTTTAACCTCCTCAGCATCTCTTCTTAAAAGATTCATTACCAGTCTGAAAGCTGTTTTTCTTCCTATTCCGGGAAGTGATGCAAATTCGTTTACAGCGTTTTCCAGAAGCCTGGATGGAAATTCGGTAAAACTCATATCATTAAACTTTAAGACAAAATTAGTTCAATTTTCCGGTGTTATTAAAGCAGCACTGAATTTTTTGCCTTCCATTCTTTTTGTTATTCTTGTATAATAATAAATTCAACTATGTCTCCACAACTGATCCTTGGATTATTTCTCCTCTACACCGTCCTTCTTTTCGCAGTGACCTGGTTTACAGCCCGGAAAGCTGATAATCAGTCATTTTTCATTGGAAATAAAATATCTCCATGGTTTGTTGTTGCCTACGGGATGATAGGGGCATCTCTTTCAGGCGTGACATTTATGTCAGTCCCCGGATGGGTAAATGATACCCAGTTCAGTTACATGGTTGTTGTTTTTGGGTACCTGTTTGGTTATTTTGTAATTGCACTGGTACTCCTGCCCCTTTATTACAGACTGAAACTGACTTCCATTTACTCATATCTTGATCAAAGATTTGGTTTCTGGTCGTATAAAACAGGTGCCGGCTTTTTCATCATCTCAAGAACTCTGGGAGCATCGTTGCGTATGTTCCTTGTAATAAATGTTTTACAAATATTTGTCTTTGATGCCTGGAATGTTCCTTTCTGGGTAAATGTTCTCGTTTTTATTCTGTTGATAATATTATATACGCTTAAAGGCGGAATCAGGACAATTATCTGGACCGATACCCTCCAGACCACATTTATGCTTCTGGCCGTTGTTCTGTCGGTCATTTACATAGCCCGAAACCTGGATATTTCACTTCCACAGTTATTTACTACCGTAAAAGAAAGCGATGTTTCAAAAATGTTCATCACAGACTGGCATCATGAAAGATTCTTCCTGAAGCAGTTTTTCAGTGGTATGTTTATAACAATTGTTATGACGGGACTTGATCAGGAGATGATGCAGAAAAATCTGAGCTGTAAAAATATTAAAGAGGCTCAGAAAAACATGTTCACATTCAGTGCAATACTTGTATTTGTGAATCTTTTGTTCCTGTTTCTGGGGGCACTGTTGCTTATTTTTGTTCAGACAAAAGGAATTTCTGTTGCAGCGAGTGATGATATTTTCCCGACAGTTGCGATAAGATATCTCGGACCGATGGCAGGAGTGGTGTTTCTTATAGGTCTTATCTCTGCAGCGTTTCCGAGCGCTGATGGCGCATTAACTTCACTCACTACATCAGTAAGTATTGATTTTCTGGGACTGGACCGCAGGGTAGGGATTACTGAGAAAGCCAAAACCCGCATCAGGTACATTGTACATTTGTCGATTGCACTTGTGTTTTTTATCAGCGTGCTTATGTTCAGTATTTTGAATGACAGGGCGGTTATTGATAAACTCTTCACAATTGCAGGGTACACTTACGGACCGCTTCTCGGCCTTTATTCTTTCGGTCTCTTTACAAAAAGGCTTGTAAAAGATAAGGTAACCCCTTTTATAGCGATCCTTTCACCTCTTATCTGTTTCTTTCTCAGCAAATACTCTGTTGAACTGCTAAATGGCTATAAATTCGGATTCGAATTACTGTTGCTGAACGGGCTGCTAACCTTTATTGGTCTTTATATCTTTAGCCGGAAACCTGATAAAACCTGATCCCCCTTTCACCTTTTCTCCCCTTCATGCTTTATTGCCTGATGCCTGTTCCCTGTTGCCTCGTGCCTGAGGGATTCAGATCATCTGTCTCTTCAATCTCTTCCGGCTCCTCTTTTTTGATTATGATTTTAATCTTCTTATATGGGATATTCCAGGTTATGAAATAACTGAGGGCTGAACTGACTTTTTTTGCACCATTACCGAATCCCGGAAAGTATATGGGTCTGAGATCTTTTCCGGTACCTGAATAAACTAGAAATCTGAGACTTAAATTCCATCCTATACTTAAGTTTTTGAACAATTCAGCTCTTACACCGGGAGAAACTTCGACAAAGTGCGCCCAATTGGTTCTGGCAGATATTGATGATTCCGTGGTCCCCCAATAATGGTCTTGCAGAAAAACAGGAACCTCTGAAGTAAAACGACTTATTCCGTAATGCAGGCCAATTCCGGCCCAGTATTTTCCGACAGACTTTTCAGGTTTCATTAGATTGAAGTCAAACCCTGTGCGTGCAAATATCCCATTATTTTTATACTGATAATTATACTGCGAATAACTGTAATTTAAATATCCGCCGGCAAAAATAAAAGATCGTTTTTCACTAAGATCGATTGAGAAATAGGCTTCCGTATTCAGGATTTTTTTATCAGTAAAGTAAAGAGCAGGCCCCGACACTTCGATCCCGGCTTTTATTTTAAGAGGAAAATCAATAGTGTCCTGGGCGCACAGATATGCAATTCCTGTTGAATTAAGCAATAGAAAACTAATAATATATCCTGAGATTTTCCCCATTTAGTGTTGTTATGTTATATGTTGTTTTGGATATAGAATCAATGATATTCCTGGTAAACGAAGGATCTTGTGTAAGAGTATAATAAAAGGTATAACCACACTCTTTTGACACCAGATGAGGAAAGCTTGTGAATTTAAAATTTATTGTATCCGTTTTGTCATTAATCTTTAATATGTAGGTGCAACTATCAGCTGATGGATTAAGAGCAAACAGGGCCGGTTGTACCTTGGGTGCCTTTTTATAAATGAATAAATTCTCATTCCCCAGTCCATAAAGGGTTATACTGTCCGGTGCTGCATTTAATTTAGTTTTATAATTATAGAATGATATTTTAACAAAAGATTCTGTCTCCTCAAAACATGATAATGGAGTACACGAACCAATAATCAAAAACAAACCAGACACCAATGTAATAAGACTTTCCCTGAAATATTTCTTCATACTTTTCTGAAAGTCTCAAAATTACAAAAATATCGGACAAAAGGAACTCTGGCCGGGATTTTAAGCGAAGTGAATAACCATGATGCCTATTGTGTTTTCCTGAGAAGCTCCGCAGCTTTTTTTATCGCATTGCCTATTCCTCCGGGATTTTTACCACCGGCTGTTGCCAGAAATGGTTGACCTCCGCCACCACCGTTTATTTCGCCAGAGATCTCTTTTATTATATTTACTGCACTTATATTTCTTTCCTTCACAAGATTGTCACTCACCATAACAAGCAGATTTGCTTTGCCACTGTTTTCAGAACCTATTACCATGACGGAATTCTCTGAGCTGCTCCTTACCTGATATGCAATGTTTTTGAGTACTTCAGACGATTCCGTTTCAACATTCCCTGAGATGAATCTTATACTGTTAATTACCTCAGCTTTTTCGATAAGCTCTTTAAGCAATATTGTTGTTGAGTTTGTCTGAAATTTTTCGACACTTTTCTTCAGCAAATTATTTTCATTTAAGAGCTTTTCAACACTTTCAGTAACGTTTCCTGTACTTTTAAGAAGTGTTGCTACATCGTCTAGAACTTTTAATTTCTCATTTATGTATTCTTCAGCTTTTGAGGCTGTTACAGCTTCAATCCTTCTTATGCCGGCTGCAATGGCTCCTTCTGTTATTATTTTCACAATGCCTATTGTACCCGTTGATCCCACATGCGTTCCTCCGCAGAGTTCCACAGATTTACCAAACTCCACAACCCTAACAGTATCCCCGTATTTTTCGCCGAAAAGTGCCATTGCACCCATCGATCTCGCCTTCTCCATTGATACACCATCAGTAACTTTCCCAGGGTGATTTTCTCTTACCATTGAATTTATAATCATTTCAACCTTTGCCAGTTCTTCTTTAGTGGGTTTTGAAAAATGGCTGAAGTCAAACCTGAGTCGGTCCGGGTTTACAAGCGAACCCTTCTGCTCAACATGTGTTCCGAGCACTGACCTTAGTGCATAGTGGAGCAGGTGGGTAGCCGTATGATTATTTGCAGTCATGAGCCTTTTTTCCAGATTTACTGTGGCTTTAAATGTTGCGGAGGCATCAGCTGGAAGTTTCGCAGCAAGATGAATTATGAGGTTATTCTCTTTAACAGTATCAGTTATTAATATTTTTTCATCACCCGACGTTAATACACCTGTATCACCTGTCTGTCCTCCAGACTCGGCATAGAAAGGTGTTTTATTGAAAATCAGCTGATAACTCACTTTCCCCTTTATTTTTACTGTACGGAACCGGGTTATCTGAACATTGTCCTCAGTTTTGTCATAGCCTGTGAATTCAGTACCTTCGATATCACTCACTGTAACCCAATCGGCTGTTTCAACTGAAGCGTCCTCTCTGGAACGCTCTTTCTGATTCTTCATCTCCTCCTCGAATCCTGCATGGTCGAGATGCATATCGTTCTCTTTAAGAATGAGTTGTGTGAGATCAACAGGAAAACCGAAAGTGTCGTACATTTCAAATGCTACTTTTCCCGGGAGAATATTATTCTTCTCTTTTCTCAGGTCGGAGATCATTTTTTCGATCATCTTAAGACCTTTTCCAAGGGTTTTCAGAAAAGCAGTCTCCTCCTCAAATATAATTTTTGCTATCAGCTCTTTACCTGAGACAAGTTCAGGATACTGGCTTCCCATTGCATCTGCAAGAACCGGAACAAGCTTATACATAAATGGCTCCTCCTTACCCAGGTTATTGTAGCCATATCGTACCGCACGGCGTAGAATTCTTCTTATTACATAGCCAGCCTTGTTGTTCGATGGAAGCTGCCCGTCGGCAATTGAAAAAGATACTGCTCTGAGATGGTCTGCGATGACCCTTAAGGCAACATCCCATTTTTCATTTTCGCCATAAGGTTTGCCGGTAATTGCTGAGATCTCCCTGATTACCGATTGGAAAATATCAGTTTCGTAATTTGATTTTTTACCCTGTATTACCATGCATAATCTTTCGAATCCCATACCTGTATCTACATGTTTTGAAGGAAGTTGCTCCAAAACACCATCTGATTTTCTGTTATATTGAATGAAAACAAGATTCCAGATCTCAATTACATGAGGATGTCCTTTATTAACGAGATCTTTTCCCGGAATTCTCTTTCTCTCCTCCTCATCCCTTATATCGACATGGATTTCGGAACAGGGTCCGCATGGCCCCGATTCCCCCATTTCCCAGAAATTATCCTTCTTTGAACCCTCGATGATCTTACCGGCCGGGTTTTTGAAACATTTTTCCCAATAACCAAAAGCTTCATCATCGCGCGGAACATTGTCTTCCCTGCTTCCTTCAAATATGGTGGCATAAAGCCTTTCTTCTGGGATCCCGAGTCTTATAACAAGCAGTTCCCATGCCCATTCAATGGCATCTTTCTTGAAATAGTCGCCAAACGACCAGTTACCGAGCATTTCGAACATTGTATGGTGGTAGGTATCATGTCCAACCTCTTCAAGATCATTATGTTTACCGGATACCCTTAGGCATTTCTGGGAATTTGCAACTCTTTTATTAACTGCCTGTTGGTTCCCAAGGAAAATATCTTTGAACTGATTCATCCCGGCATTTGTAAACATCAGTGTTGGGTCATTTTTTACCACCATAGGAGCAGATGATACAATTTTATGACCTTTTGACTGGAAAAATTCAAAAAACAACTCTCTCAGTTCTTGCGCCTTCATATTAATTATCATTGAATTATATAAAATTGTGTAATTTTTGGTTTGTAAAATTAATTTATTTGATTTAGATTTGTCAAATAGCAAAATAATAATTGTTAATTCTATTGCCTTTTGTTACGAAACCGTAAATACTTTCTCGACTTATCTGATCTGCAATATAAGCAGGTTAGGTTACCATGGAAGGCAAAGCTTTTACGTATTTCTATGTGGTTTGCAGCTACTTTGCTGGTTGCGCTATTCTATGCTGTAATCATTGAAAAGTATTTTGGTTCTCCTAAAGAAAAGATTCTTACCCAACAGGTTGAGAACATGAAACTTCAGTATTCACTTATGGGAAGGGCATTAGATAATTCTGTGGCATCACTCAATAGTCTTAGATTATCTGACGACATTCGCTACCGACCTATCCTCGATATGGATTCTATCCCGGAGACATTCCGCAAACCTGGCTTTGGTGGTGTTAACAGATTCCGTGATCTGGCCGGATATGGTAATTCGGACCTTCTTATATCATTCAGGACACGTGTTGAAGATATAAAGAATATGGCTAATGTACAGAAGGAGTCATTCAAGTCGATTGAAGAAAAATCTATTGACTGGAAAAGAGAACTCGACCACCTTCCTTCAATTAGCCCTGTAAGTGTTGAATATCGTCTTGGTGACGGCTTCAAGTTCAGGGAAATACATCCGGTTCATGGTACTCCCCAGATGCATTACGGGCAGGATTTTTATGTTCCGTACGGTACTGAAGTTTATGTTACCGGAGACGGGATTGTAGTGGAATCGGGATACAATGGTGGTTACGGAAACTGTGTCAGGGTGGACCATGGAAACGGGATTCAGTCTCTTTATGGACATCTGAGCAGTATAAAAGTGCCTGTGGGTCTTAATGTCAAGCGTGGTGATCACATCGGAATGAGTGGAAGTACCGGCACATCATCGGGACCTCATCTTCATTATCAGATTGAAAAGTTCGGACAACACACACCGGCAATAAACTTCTTTAATAATGATGTTACTGTAGAGGAGTATAATGATATGATTCAGGCTTCTTCTTCAAAATCAAAATTCAGGTAGATCCGTATTGCCTTCCTTCTTCCCATTATTGAAATCTTTATATTTTTTCTGGTTTCCTTTTTTTTAGAATTGATTATCTTTGCCATGTTATGTCAAAAACAAAATATAAGTTTAATCCCGAATCATTAAGTTTCGACAGGGTAAAGCTCGGTGTCAAAGCGTTGTTATTCAGATTTCTGGCTTATTTTATTGGTTCAATGATAATAGCGACTATATATTGGGTTGTTTTCGCCTCCTTCTTCGATTCCCCGAAAGAAAAAGCACTAAAAAGGGAAGTTGAACAGATGACAATTCAGTATGACCTTATTCAGAGAGATATGGCCAATATTGAAAATGTGCTCGACGGACTTCAAAAAACAGATGACAATCTGTACAGAACAATTTTTGAAGCCGAACCGATCCCTTCAACATTTCGCAACGGTGGAGTAGGTGGTGTTAACAGATACAAATCGCTCGAAGGTTATAATAACTCAAGACTGGTTATTGAGACAGCAGGCAGGCTTGATAAAATAAGGAAACAGATTTATATTCAGTCAAAATCTTTCGATGACCTGATTGCTCTTGCCGCCAGGAAAGAGGAGATGCTTAGATGTGTACCGGCGATACTTCCAATATCCAATAAAGATCTAAAACGTACAGCTTCAGGTTTCGGCAGAAGAATACATCCTTTTTATAAGATCATTAAATTTCATTATGGAATGGACTTCACTGCTCCGGAAGGATC
>JANNKF010000110.1:0-2479 GCA_031396165.1 Bacteroidales bacterium
TTACACTACCAGATTTTCTATCTGCTCTAATGACAACATTATATATACCTTTCTGGAAACCAGAGGTATTAATGGTAAAATCTGTTTCATAAGTCTTGTCTGAATGAATCACTCTTCCATTACCGTCTGTTATTTGAATTATATATTCTTTCGGTTCCTGAGTGATTTCATCTTCAATTACAATTTTAGCATGTGATGAAGCTGGATTTGGGTGTGCACTGAGTTTAATGCTTTGTATAGTACTATTACTTTGTGCCTCCCGGTTCTGATCACCACCACAACTCTCAACAAAAACATTTATATCGTCCGTATCGGAGAGAGATCCACTTGTTACATCAAGGCTGATATAATGATTTTCACTAGAATATTGAGGATACCATCCTGCGTAAATGTAAGAATCATTAGAATAAGGAACGTAATCAACATACCATTGATAGGAATAAGTGCCCGAACCACCAGTTACATTCGCATAAAAATAACCTTGCTCGTTACACATTAGATAATCGTTGCCACTAATTTGAACATTTAAACATGGAGTCGCCGCAGCTCCAACTCCGACAGCAGCCCAGGCATTCTGGACCTGGTAAAATGCATTTGAACATTCACCATGGAGGGCTGCTGCATTAGCAATAGAAGCTTGCCTCATATCTTCAAAATCACTGCCGAGAGATAGATAGTATACCATATTTCTATATGCGATTCGGCTGGCGTAGTCGAGTCCAATTCCATTTACAGTTACTCCAAGCTGGCTTCCTCCATTTGCAAGTAGATAGAACCAATAATTCTGAACAGAATTGTTAATATGAGATCCACCTGTACCATATATCCAATAATTATCTTCATGCCAATAAAGAGGCACAGTATGCAGAGTTGAATTTAGAATTTGATACATACAATTAGCATCATTGTTTATATCCCCCAATTCAAAAGTAGGAGATTGGTAAGTTCTTGGTGATTGAATGGATCTTCTAAACATGCTTGAAAGGTCTGAGCCGACAACATAGTCAGTAGTTCCGGTTGTATAATATTCAACCATTATTCCAAAAATATCGGAAAAAGACTCAGACAAGGCTCCTGTTTCTTCATACTGATAAGCTTGCCCATCAACACCTCTTGCCCGATACTGGACCCCATGAGTAAATTCGTGGGCTATGACATCAAGTGAACCCTCAAATCCAGCCGTCCCGATTGTTTGGCCTACATGAATGTAATCATAAGAACCACCGGCTTGATAAAATGGACCTGCAGGACCATATAAAACTGGATACTGTGCTGTATAATTGTTTTCCATTCTGATTTCTCCTCCGGATGAAGAGAAAGTACCATATGTTCTACCGTAAGTATTCTTAAATACATTATATGACTCCTTTACCGCCCAATGAGAACTTGCAGCATTGGCTTTGAAATCAACTGGCCAGTTAAGATCCCCTTTATAAGCGTAGTCAAGATTGCCAAAACCCCAAGGTTGGCATGTTGGATAACTATATCTTATACTGCCGTTTCTGGTTTCAATAGGTGTCGAAAAACCATCATGTCTTAAATAATAATAACTATGCGGCCAACCCCTCCATTCCACCTGAACAGTTTGCCATCCATTATAAACTGTTTGGACATCAGCAATAGCATAAGCTCTATGGTCTACTGCTTTCAACAGAATTCCTGTAATAGCATCTATGTAAAAAGTAATAAATCTATTATCAAATTCAGTTGTTACATCAACTTTATAAGAAAGTTGAAGGTTGGTATTTTTATCTGATCTGAAATAAACAATCTGGGGATCAATTTTTCCTTCACTAAAGTCTTTATTTAATTCGTCAGTAATTGCTTTTTGGTAATCTGGAGTAGTAACCTTTTGGGTCAATATAAAAGCATCTTTCACTTTTTCGAAAACTTCAGTTCTTGAAATTGTAGGAAGGGTCTTTTCTTTCGGGATAGCATTCTTATCATACTTACCAACAACATGCATCAAATCCCCTTCTTTCGAGTAATGAGCTGTATAGACTCCATCCTCAATCGGTATCCCATTCATTTCCAGCTTCAAAAGATAATGCTTCATACCCAATTCATCAGTATCCTCCTTTTCTACCCTGGAATTAATCCCTTGTGGCAGATCAAAAAGATTATAGTTTTTTTCGATCAGCTCGTTTATCAAAATTTTATTCCCTTTTTTGAAATAGAACCATTTACCGTCCTTCTTAACTAATTGCTCGGTGGTTAATTGAGAAGATGTTTTTAAGAGACTCCCACTTTTTAAGGATAATGTAAAACTAACAGTGAGTGTTAGAATTAGAAAGAGAATTGATAAAATGAACAATTTAGTCTTCATAATATGGAAGACAAATAATAATGTTGAATTCTTCGCTATTTTTTTCATCTTTGTAACAATTAATTGGGATGGTGTCCCGGTTAATAAATAAGATTGATCCGGCCTTCTCTTTTGGGAGGCCGGGTTTTTTTAAGAAGTCTTCAGCTTAATTTT
>JANNKF010000119.1:0-5717 GCA_031396165.1 Bacteroidales bacterium
ATGAAGCTTGTATACAATTATTTTATAACCTATTATTACTTCTTTTTTTATTTTAAGAGGAGATAATGGGATTTTTGTATACAGATAAGTAAAATTATATGAAGCAAGGGTCCCGGTGAGGGGCCCTTATTTTTTTAAAACTATTCTGAAATGAAAGTTACAATACAGGGAGAACGCGGATGCTTTCACGAAGTTGCGGCACGACAGTATTTCAATTATGATGAGATAGAGATTGTTCCGTGTGCCACCTTCGATCAGACTCTCAGCAGGATGATGGCCGGAGAAGCCGATTTTGCCGTAATGGCTATAGAAAATGCCAGATCGGGCAGCATACTTCACAACTATACACTCATCAGAGAATCCGGAATGAAGATCCTCGGAGAACATAACCTCCGGATCGTCCAGAACCTTATGGCTCTTCCCGGGCAGTCAATCGAAGATATTAAAGAGATCAGGACCCATCCCATTGCCATTGCACAATGCATGAACTTTCTGAATCTGCATCCGGGTATAACCCTCATCGAAAGCGATGATACTGCAGGAAGCGCCCGACAGATAAGTGAAAATAAGATGAAGGGTGTTGCAGCAATCGCTTCCTCAAATGCGGCAAAGATCTATGGTCTGAGCATACTTGCCCCAGGTATAGAAACTTACAAACAGAATTACACCCGTTTTTTGATAATTGGAAGTGAGGAAAAGGGAAATACCAAAGGAAATAAAGTTTCAATATGCTTCTCCACCGGTCATAAACCAGGCTCCCTGGCAGCTGTGCTTGTTAAACTTGCAGAACTCGATATTAATCTTTCAAAAATTCAGTCAGTCCCGCGTCTCAACGGCGAATGGGAATATTTGTTCTACCTTGACCTCGAATTGAACAAAAACACAAAATCTGACGTAATTAAGCGGGTTCTGGAAAAACATACAAGTAACCTGGAAATTCTTGGTGTATTTTTTAAAGGAGACATGCTATATGAGAGTTAAACCTGCTGATCGTACCGGAAAGGTACAGGAATATTATTTTTCGAAGAAACTTGCCCAGATCGACAGGATGAGGAGGGAAGGTGCTGATATCATTAATCTTGGCATAGGAAGTCCCGACCAGCCCCCGTCAGAAAATACTGTTTCTGTACTTATGGAGGAAGCAAAAAAATCTGGCTCACATGGCTATCAGAGTTATTCCGGCATTCCTGCTCTTAGAAAGGCTTTTGCTGACTGGTACAAAAAATATTTTCATGTCGATCTGAACCCTGATAATGAGATACTTCTGCTTATGGGCAGTAAAGAAGGCATTATGCACATAAGCATGGCCTTTGTTAATCCCGGCGATGAAGTGCTTGTTCCCGATCCTGGATATCCGACCTATTCTTCAGTTACCAGCCTTGTCGGAGGTGTTGTAAGGAAGTATGATCTGGTAAAAGAGAATGGATGGCTTCCTGATATTGAAGCCCTTGATAACAGTGATCTCGGTAAAGTAAAACTTATGTGGGTCAACTACCCGAATATGCCAACCGGTACACCGGGATCAGTCAAGCTGTTTGAGAAGCTTGTTGCATTTGCCAGAAGACACAATATCCTCCTGTGCAACGATAATCCCTACAGCTTCATCCAAAATAAAGAGTATCATAGCCTTCTCGCTACAGATGGTGCAAAAGACATTGCCCTCGAATTAAATTCATTAAGCAAATCGCATAACATGGCCGGATGGCGTGTTGGCATGGTTGCCGGAAATAGTGATTACATTAATGAGGTGCTAAAGGTAAAAAGTAATATGGATTCCGGCATGTTCCTCGCGATGCAGATGGCTGCAATAGAGGCACTTGGCAATCCTGAATCGTGGTTCGATACTGTTAATACTGTTTATGGAAAAAGACGGATTATAGTAGAGGCAATAATGAATCTGCTTGGATGTGAATATGATAAATCGCAGGTAGGACTCTTCCTGTGGGGAAGAATTCCGGACAATATCGAAAGTTGTGAGGAGTATGTTGAGAATATTCTTAATACTGCCCATGTTTTCATTACTCCGGGATTTATTTTCGGTGAAAATGGACAACGCTATATTCGAATATCGTTATGTGCCACAGAGAAAAGGCTAACTGAAGCAAAAAACAGACTGGAAGAAAATTTAAAATAGAGGGTCGGGAGACCGAAGACCGAAGTCGGGAGATAAAATACTTCGGACTTCGGACTCCGGACTCCAGATTCATGGAACAATATAAATAATAAGGAATAACTCATCTTAAAATGACAGTAGCTGTAGTAGGAATCGGATTGATAGGCGGATCGCTTATGGTGGATTTGAGGAAACGAGGTTTTGCTAAAAAGATCATCGGTGTTGACAGTAACATAACACAT
Source organism: Bacteroidales bacterium (assembly GCA_031396165.1). Taxonomy (GTDB): domain Bacteria; phylum Bacteroidota; class Bacteroidia; order Bacteroidales; family VadinHA17; genus LD21. Next base: position 2,356 of record JANNKF010000119.1, read on the forward strand.
CAGAACATTGCTGTACTCTGCGGATTGGTTGATGATACAGATACACTTGAAAATGCAGTTGAGAAAAGTGATTTCATAATACTATCTACCCCGGTAAATACAAATTGTGAATTACTTCCTCTTATTCTCGACAAGATTGCAGGCACAACGAAAGTTGTAACCGACATGGGATCAACAAAAGCAAGTATTGCAAGGGTCTCGAAAGATCACCCCGGCAGAGGCAGATATGTAGCAGTTCATCCCATGGCCGGTACCGAATACTCTGGACCCCTGGCTGCAATAGGAAAACTGTTCGATTATAAACCGGCTATAATATGCGATAAGGAACTCAGCGACAGTGATGCTCTGAGAAAGGTAGAAAAAATGCTTGAGATACTGAATATGCGCAAGGTCTATATGAACTCTGTCGAACACGATATTCATGTGGCTTATGTATCTCATATATCACATATTACATCCTTTTCACTGGCATTGTGCGTACTTGAAAAGGAGGAAAAAGAACAAAACATACTTACTCTTGCCGGTGGTGGATTTGACAGCACGGTGCGACTGGCAAAAAGTAACGGTGAAACATGGGCCCCTATTTTTCTGGAGAATTCCGAATATATTCTGGAAGTTATGGACACCTATATTGAAAAAATGAATGATTTCAGAAAGAAAATAAAGGCAAAAGACATGGCAGGGCTTAAAGGACTAATGGAAGAGGCTAACAAAATAAGGAAGATCTTGAATTAAGGAAGAAGTTCTGAGTGCCTAAAGTTCGGAGTGCCTAAAGTAGTAAAAAGAAGTATAAGTGTTAACTTAATCTCCCGGCACTTTAAGCACATTCGTCACTTTAGGCACTTTAGGCACTCTAGGCACTTTAGGCACTTCTTAAACTGAAAAGGACAAAAATTTAACACCTGATAAGATGGTACTAAAACTTGAGAATACACTGATAAAAGACTGGAAAGGCTATAAAGGCCGGCCCTTTCTTATATCCGGACCCTGCAGTGCCGAGACAGAAGAGCAGGTGATGGAAACTGCAACACAACTGGCTCAGCAGAAAGAGATCAGCGTCTTCAGGGCAGGAATCTGGAAACCCAGAACCCGGCCGAACTCATTTGAAGGGGTTGGTTCTGAGGGTCTTAAGTGGCTCCGAAGGGTAAAACAGGAAACAGGTCTGCTGGTTGGTACTGAAGTTGCCAACGAAAGACATGTCTATGAAGCTCTTAAATATGGGATTGACCTGTTATGGATCGGTGCCCGGACATCTGTTAATCCTTTCACAGTACAGGAGATCTCCGACGCGCTCCAGGGAGTCGATGTTATGGTACTGGTAAAAAATCCTATCAATCCTGATATTGAGTTATGGATGGGCGCCATAGAACGGATCGCCAGGGCAGGCATAACAAGGATCGGTGCAATCCACCGTGGCTTCTCTTCATACGAAAAGACACTTTACCGGAATCAGCCCAACTGGCAGCTGCCAATTGAGCTTCACCGGAGAATCCCCGATCTGCCGATAATATGCGATCCAAGTCATATCGGTGGTGCAAGGCAATATCTCTATGAGATCTCCCAGAAGGCAATGGACCTGAATTTCGACGGGTTGATGATTGAATCTCACATTGATCCGGCCAAAGCTCTCAGCGATTCCGCTCAACAACTCACTCCAAATGATCTTAAGGAACTGTTAAGCAGGCTTATACTGAGAAATGCAAATACAGATGATCCCAAACTTCTTGATGTTTTGGGTGAACTCCGTCAGCAGATAGATGTATACGACGACCACCTTCTTGACCTGATGGAAAAAAGAATGAAAGTAGCAGAAACAATCGGACGTTATAAAAAGGAAAATAATATCACTATCTTGCAGAGTACCCGGTGGGACGAAATAATAAGTAAGGTAATTGTAAAAGGGCAGGCTAAAGGACTCAGTGCTGAATTGATAGATTCGATCTTCAAGGCTATTCACCAGGAGTCTATTAACCACCAGATGAAGGTAATGAACAGTGACCTGAAAGATCCGTCAGATAATAAATAATATAAATATCAGGAATAATGCATGTAAATACATTGATTTTCTTCGTTTACCCCGACCCCATGGGGTGCAAAGAAAATCAATTTACTCCCCTTGGGGCTGGGGTAAATAAATTGATTTTCAAGCCATTAAAAACATATATCGCTAATTAAAGATAGTCATAATAATAATACCTAGATTCTATGGAAAGATATGTTGATCCATCCGCGATAAAAGGCACTCTGAAAGCACCTGCTTCAAAGAGCATGACACAAAGAGCAATAGCAGCTGCACTCCTTACAGATGGACAAAGCATAATCTACAACCCCTCTTACTGTGATGACTCTCTCGCTGCAATGAGTATTGCAGTCGGTCTGGGAGCCAGGGTGACACCCAAAGTGGATGAAATGATCGTAACCGGATCTGTTGTACTCAAGGAACCAAAACTGAATTGCGGTGAATCAGGTCTTGCTATTCGCATGTTCTCACCCATAGCTGCGTTATATCCTGTTGAAATAACAATGGCAGGTGCGAATTCTCTCAAAAAAAGACCTATGTCAATGGTTGAAGAGGCATTGGTCCAATTGGGTGTCAAATGCACTACCAATAACGGATTCCTGCCACTGACTATTCATGGCCCTCTTAAAGGAGGCCGATGTGAAATAGACGGATCAGTAAGCAGTCAGTTGCTCACAGGCCTGCTTATGGCACTTCCTCTTGCCGCAAAGGACTCAGTAATAAAAGTAAATAATCTGAAGAGCAAACCATATATCGATATGACTATTCAGATTCTTAAGTCGTTTGGTATAACAATTCATAATAAAGACTATACAGTCTTTCAGATTCCTGGTAATCAGAAATATACACCTTTTAATTATACTGTCGAATCTGACTGGAGCGGCGGAGCATTCCTACTTGTGGCCGGAGCAATTAACGGACAGATTACTGTGGAAGGTCTGAATTCTGACAGTCATCAGAGCGACATGGCAATTATAAGTGCACTCAGGATTGCGGGAGCAAATATGAAAATAGAAAATGAAATTGAGATCTCAAAATCACTATTAAAAGCCTTTGATTTTGATGCCACGGAATCACCGGATCTCTTCCCCCCGCTTGTCGCTCTTGCAGCCTATTGCAAAGGGACTTCCACAATCAAAGGTGTTTCGAGGCTAAAATTTAAAGAGAGCAACAGGGCCATTACACTTCAGACAGAATTCGGGAAGATGGGCATCAAAGTTGAAATTGATGATGATGTGATGTCAGTAACAGGAGGTGAAATTCAGGGAGCTCATGTTGAATCGCACGACGACCACAGGATAGCAATGGCAGTTGCTGTAGCCGCCCTTGGATCAAAAGGCCG
>JANNKF010000065.1:0-4583 GCA_031396165.1 Bacteroidales bacterium
CAATAAAAATCTTTGGCAATGATCTGAATAAACTTTTTGAGATTGGAAATCAGATCAAAACCTCCGTAACCGGAATTGAAGGTTTAGTTGATCTAAACGTGGATCAGCAGATTGAGATCCCCCAAATTCAGATTAAAGCAAATCGGGAATTGCTTGCAAGCTATGGTATTTCAATGAATCAGTTTAATGAGTTTGTCGATATTGCATTTGGTGGCGAGAAACTTTCCGACATTTATGAAGGTCAGAGACGTTTTGATCTTATCCTCCGTTTGGATAAGTACCATACAGAAACCATAGATGGTATCCGAAGTGCCCTCATAGATACATATGATGGGAAAAAAGTCCCGCTCGAGCAGGTTGCTGATATTGTATCTGTTACGGGTCCAAGTACCATAAGCAGGGAAAACGTACAGCGAAAGATCGTTGTATCAGCTAATGTTTCCGGCAGGGATATTAGAAGTGTTGTGAATGATATCCAGGTGCGAATAAATAATAGTATTATATTACCTGAGGGTTACAGGATTGAATATGGAGGTCAGTTCGAAAGTGAAGCCAGAGCTTCCCAGACACTGCTCATTTCTTCAATAATTGCCATATTCGTGATCTTCCTTTTGCTTATACAGGAATTTAAGAATTTCAAACTGGCAGGTATTGTTCTTTTGAACCTCCCGCTGGCACTTATCGGCGGAGTCTTTTCAATCTATTTCACATCTGGAGTTATTAGTATTCCGGCTATTATCGGATTTATCACCCTCTTTGGTATAGCTACACGAAACGGAATTCTGTTGATCTCAAAATACGAAAACATGCAAAACCAGGGAGTTTCGCTTTATCAGACGATAACCAAGGGATCTGCAGACAGGTTAAGTCCTATACTTATGACAGCATTAACAGCCGCACTTGCTCTTATTCCTCTGGCTGCCAGAGGTGATCTTTCGGGGAATGAAATTCAAAGCCCCATGGCGAAAGTAATCCTTGGTGGTCTGCTTACTTCCACTTTGCTTAATCTTTATGTTGTACCTATCGTGTACACAATACTCAGGAATCGTGGAATCTTAAAATACGAAAAGAATGAAAACTAGATTTATATCATCTATAATTATATTTCTGACTTGCTTTTCTCTTTATGGTCAGAACTCAGTCGAATATGTGATCGCAGGTATTGAAAAAAACAATACCGGACTTATGGCCCTAAGAAAGAAAGTTGAAGCTGATAAAGTAGGAAACCGCACCGGAATATTTCTTTCAAATCCGGAGTTTGGATTCAATTATCTCTATGGTAACCCGGCTGAAAACGGAAACAGAACCGACATCAGTATTAAACAGTCTTTTGATTTTCCAACAGCATATTCCTACAAGAGCCGGATAGCTGATTCGCGGAATATACAAGCCGAACTTGAATACCAGAAGCAGCTTAAAACAATACTGTATCAGGCCCGGATCCTGTGTGCTGATTTATTGTATTCAAATTCCTTAAAAAAAGAGTACGAAAAAAGATTGACACATGTTCAGAGTATTACAACTTCTTATAAAATCAAATTCGATAAAGGGGAAGCGGGCATCCTGGATTATAACAAAGCACAGCTTAACTTGTTGAAGGTTAAGCAAGAGATGGAAGACAATAATGTCAACAGAAATTCTTTATTGTCTGAGTTGGCAGCCCTGAATGGCGGAATCTCAGTTAATCTTGATGAAACAGTATTTACTATGCTTATAATTCCTGATGATTTCGAAAGTTGGTATCTGCAGGCACTTCAAAACAATCCGGTACTATCATGGCTAAAGCAGGAAATTGATATTTCAGAGATGCAAAAAAAACTCAATAGTGCTATGAGTTTACCGAAGTTGTCAGCCGGGTATATGAGTGAGAACGTTGTTGGGCAGAAATTTCAGGGTATCACAGCTGGTATTTCAATTCCATTATGGGAAAACAAAAACACTGTAAAATATGCCAAAGCAAAGGCTATTGCAGTTCAGGGCATGGAATCCGATACTAAAATTGTTTTTTACAATCAACTTAAAACACAGCACATTAAAGTAAAAGCGCTTCAGAAGAATGTGAATGACTATCGTCTTTCATTAGAATCGCTCGATAACTCAGCATTGCTTACAAAATCACTTAACATGGGTGAGATCTCGCTGACTGATTATTTTTACGAAATTTCATTGTTCTATGAAAGCATCAGCACACTTCTGTTGGCCGAAAAGGAATTTGATAAAGCAGTTGCTGTTTTGAGTCAGTATTCCAATTAGTTGTTCATGATTTTATTATCAAAAACTTACTCCAGGGTAATACCTTAACCTCAGGTATTACCCTGTTTTTTTATACTTCAAGAATGGAGTTCGTTTCACAACTGAAAACTATACTGGATACTGATTGTTACTCCTTATGTTGATCGGAGAACGAGCAAAAAAATAACAGTATGTCAACTGAATCTGTAGCCAGGTATTCATTAAAGCAACTTGTAATGTATTTTTTGAAACTGGGTTTTGCAGGTTTTGGTGGCCCCGTGGCACTTGTCGGATATATGCACCACGATCTGGTCGAAACCAGAAAATGGATTACAGAGGAAGAGTATAGGGAAGGACTTGCTCTGGCACAGCTGGCACCCGGGCCATTAGCAGCGCAGTTGTCAATGTATCTAGGTTTTGTTCATTACCGTTTTATTGGCTCAACCCTTGTCAGCCTGGCATTTGTGATGCCTTCCTTTTTTATGGTTGTTGCAATTGGAGTTGCGTATAAATTGTTTGGCGGTCTTCCCTGGATGCAGGCTGTATTTTATGGTGTCGGTGCAGCTGTAATTGGCATAATAGCAATTAGTTCATATAAACTAACAAGAAAATCAATAGGACAATTCAATCGTGAGTCATTAAGGAAGAACTGGATATTGTGGGTACTATTTCTGACAGCCTTGGCAGTAACCTTAATTACAGGGTCCGAACAAATACTCCTTTTTATTGGCGCAGGAGTTATATATATGTTAATTAAAGCACCCCCCAAGTGGATAATAAAAAACTCTGCAGGACTGTTCATGTTTACCGGAATTGGTTTCTGGCAGTTTGAAACATCTGTCCTTGTAAAAATTGCAATATTCTTCACAAAAGCAGGCGCATTTGTCTTTGGTAGCGGCCTGGCAATTATACCCTTTTTACATGGAAGCGTTGTAAACGACTTCCACTGGCTCGATGAAAGGCAGTTTCTCGATGCAGTTGCTGTTGCAATGATTACCCCTGGTCCTGTTGTTATTACGGTAGGATTTATAGGATATCTTGTTGCAGGTTTTCCGGGCGCCTGTGTTGCAGCATTGGCAACATTTCTTCCATGTTACCTCATTACAATAGGCATAGCTCCTTATTTCAAAAGGATAGCTAGAAACTTATCCGTCAAGGCATTTGTGGACGGAATCACAGCGGCTGTTATTGGTGCTTTGGTTGGGGCCGTTGTCATTATAGGTATCCGCAGTATAATTGATATTCCTACTGCTTTGATTGGATTAGATTCAGTGATAATTATAATATATTTTAAAAAAATAAAGGACCCATATATCATTTTGTTTGCCGCTATAATCGGATTAATTCTTAAGACAATAATATCATGAAAACAATTCAAACAATTTTATTTCTCCTTCTCAGCATTGGTGTTTATTCTCAGACACCAAAAGCATACATTACAAATTTCGGGGACAACTTTATATCAGAAGTTGACATTCAAGCTAAGACGAAGATTACCGACATAACAACAGGTAATAAGCCGCACGGAGTAGCCGTTTCACCTGACGGGAATCTGATTGCTGTTAGTAATGAAGGTGATAATACTGTTTCAATAATCAGCACATCAAGCAATAAAGTTATCCAGACAGTCCAGGTTGGCAAAGCACCACATCAATTAAGTTTTAGCCTTGACGGAAAATATATTTTAACAGCTATAAATGCCGAGCACAAAGTAGATGTCATTTCAACTGTTAGTTACACAATTGTAAATAGTGTCGCAGTGGGCAGGAATCCTCACATTGTATTGCCAATGCCGGATGGAAAGAATGTCTGGGTTACTTCAGAAGGCGACAATAAAATTGTCAGAATAAACCTTGATGAAATGAAAGTAGTTGCAGAAATTCCTGTCTTCGGTTTTCCGAGAGTGATGACAACCACTCCGGATAGCAAATTCATTTACCTTACAATTCGCTGGTTTCACGGACTAGTTAAAATTGATACAGAGCAAAACAAAATAATTGGCTGGGTGCAATTGCCGCTTTCCTCAAAATTTGACAGTGAAGGAAAGGCAGCACATGGACTTTGTGTATCGCCTGATGGGAAAACTGTCTATTTAACGAGCCAATTTACAGATGATGTGACAGCTATTGATGTTGCAACCGATAAAATTTTAAAAACCATTATGGTTGGTAAGAATCCAAACTGGATCGAACTAACACCAGACGGGAAATATGCAGTTGTGTCAAATACCTCCTCCAACGATGTAAGTGTAATAGATATCAAAAACTGGAAGTTGACATCAACGATTCCTGTTGGCAAAAGTCCAAAGCGCTTGTGGGTGTCTGTCACAAATAATAAATAATAGTTAAATT
>JANNKF010000157.1:0-4071 GCA_031396165.1 Bacteroidales bacterium
CCATATCAACGGGTGGTCAATCATTTTCCATTTTTCGTCTTTCAAAGTAGCCTCGTTAAGAGAAGTTTCGTCGAGACGAGCCAGAACATGAACATTTGATCGTGGATTTTCCTTGAAACTGTACCATTCATCGAATGTCCGGTAGGTATTCATTCCCTTAAAAGGAACCATTGATGGGTGGTCAGTGTTTTCAAAAATAACGGTAGCAGTCTGAGCTGGCGGATGAGTTCTAAAGAATGCGCCATTAAGCTTTCCATACCATGCCCAATCATATTCACAATCAGCAGCAGCATGAATACCGACAAATCCTTTACCGGTAGCCATAAATTCCTCAAAATTCTTCTGCTGCAGATCATTTAAGACTTCCATTGTGGGATTTAAAAACACCACTACATCGAATGTCTTCAGAAATTCAGCTGTAAAGAGATCTCCATTTTCTGTTGCTGTCAGTATCCACTTTCTTTCCTGGGCCAGATCGCTCATCATTTTCAGTCCGGAAGAAATGGAGTTGTGTCTGAAACCCGAGGTTTTTGAGAAGACAAGTACATTGACCTTCTTATTCTGAGAATAACCTGAGTAAACCGCTATCAGCAGCAGAAAAATTAATAGAGTAAGTTTTTTCATAGTATCATTTTTTTAAGTTTTTATCCAGTCTCTTTTGTTGTTTGTAAGCCATGAAGGATCTCCGGTTCCACCTGTGAAACGGAAGTTATCTGGATCCCATTTCATTGCAGCGTTATTGAAATAAAGCTGGTTGATAAGATGACAGGATATAACTGTCCTGCCTCCAATCTGTTCGCTGGCAACTGGTTTCTTGCGGCTTTTTACACACGAAAGAAAATCCTCATAGTGCGAACTGCTTTCATAAAGCTTTATACTGGCATCTTTAAGAAGAAGCTTTTCAGCTTTTTCAACTTCTGCCTTGCAGGTTGTGTTTATACTCGCTGCTCCTGTATAGGATGCAATAGTCTGGTTCTTTACAATAACCGTGAATGTTCCGCGGTTCACCATTACTTCACCTTCGCTTCCAAAAAAATGAACCCCAAATCCCTTTTCTTTACGGATCACTTTAATACCATTTGAGTAGATCAAAGTAGCGTCGCCTCCTATAAAACATATTTCTACGGGACCACTTTCATCCATTCCAAGCCCCCACTGTGCAATATCAAGATGGTGTGCTCCCCAGTCGCCGACACCTCCCGTTCCATATTCCTTATAAGAACGCCATGCAGGATAATTATTATGAACTCCGCGGGGACTCAATATCGAATTATATGGACGCATTGGCGCCTGACCAAGCCAAAAATTCCAATCCAGACCAGATTCCATTTTTTCTTCTGGAAGGTTGCAAGGTATAGGTGGGCCTCCGAAACTGCACTCAACATGATCGATCTTCCCGATACAACCGTTACGCACCAGCTCACTTGCAATCCTGAATTCCTTCATGGATCGTTGCATTGAGCCTGTTTGCAGAACACGCTTATTACTATCCACAGCTTTTATGACATCTATTGCCTCCTGAATAGTATGAGTAAGTGGCTTTTCACAGAATACATCCTTTCCTTTACGCAGTGAAAGCAAAATTGGCTCGGTGTGCCAGTGATCGGGTGTTGCAATGCATACTGTGTCTATATCTTTGCGTTCGATCAGATCACGGTAATCATTGTATGCCTTGCAGTCGGCAACACCTTTCTCTTTGTTATCAGTGTAGAACTTAGTAACAACATTTAGTGCGTCATTGCGGCGGGTGGTGTCTACCTCGCAAACAGCAAGCACCTGCGTAAGGGGAAGAAATTGAGAGACCAGCCATTGTGATTGTTTCCCCATACCCACAAAACCCATAGTGATTCTGTCGCTGGGTGGAAACATCCAAATCCGTGAGGGAAGGATGAAAGGAGCTGAGATAAGAGGCAAAACTGCCGTTTTGATAAAATTTCGCCTTGTTGATTTCATATTTTAAACTCTCCTATAATTTTTGTTAAAACAATGAATAATAAGTGGAAAGATAATTAATTGCCGATTGTCAGCCAAATCTTGCAGGCTTTAAGATTATGTTTAACTTTCATTTTTGAAAATTCAAATGAAAATACTTCTTACAGGGGCAACCGGATATATAGCACAAAGATTGTTGCCTGTCTTGTTAGACAATGGTCATGAGGGAGTTTGCTGTGTCCGCGACAAAGCCAGGTTTAATTCAGACAAATACAGGTCGCCGTCTTTGTCTGTAATCGAGGTTGATTTTTTTAAACCCAGCGACTCTTCAGTATATCCCTGTTGACATTGAAGCCGCCTATTATCTTATTCACTCAATGTCAACTTCAACAGGTGATTTTGAAAAAATAGAGGAGATCTCTTCCATCAATTTTAGAGATTGTATCCAGTTAACACAAGCCAGGCAGGTGATTTTTCTATGCGGCATTGTAAATGAGGAGAAATTATCAAAGCATCTTACAAGTCGCAAACATGTTGAAGAAATACTTGCTTCAGGATCTTATTCATTAACAACACTCAGGGCCGGAATCATTATTGGCTCCGGGAGTGCTTCGTTCGAAATAATCCGTGACCTGGTTGAGAAATTGCCCGTAATGATTGCTCCCCGCTGGCTCAATACGATCACTCAACCTGTCGCAATCCGGAATGTAATTGAATTTTTGTCAGGTGTATTAATGAATGAAAAAACATTTAATAAAAGCTATGATATCGGTGGTACTGACATCATGACCTACAAGCAGATGTTATTAAGATTTGCAAAGGTCAGGGGGCTTAAGCGATGGATAGGGATTATTCCGGTTATGACACCCAAATTATCATCTTACTGGCTCTATTTTATTACATCAACTTCATACTCTCTTGCACAAAACCTCGTCGACAGCATGTAAGTTGAGGTAGTGTGTAAAGAGAACAACCTTCAAGAGATCCTTGGCATTAAGCCTGTAGGTTATGAGGATTCAATAAAGGAAGGATTTGAGAAGATCGAAATGAACCAGGTACTCTCAAGTTGGAAAGATGCCTTAACGTCCAAGACTCTGAATGATTGAATTTCGCGTTATGCTGAAGCACCGGTTAACGGATGCTATTTTGATTACAGGCAACTTCACATCATCGATAGTGAAAAGGTGCTTAATAAAATCTGGGCAATCGGAGGCAATAACGGCTGGTATTAAGCCAATTGGCTATGGGGAATTCGTGGTTTTATCGATAAACTATTTGGGGGTGTCGGGTTAAGAAGGGGCAGAAAAAACCAGAATGAAATCTCACCTGACGAAGCCCTAGATTTCTGGCGTGTTCTAATTGCCGACAAGAGAGAAAAAAGATTGCTGCTCTTTGCTGAAATGAAACTTCCCGACGAGGCCTGGTTGGAATTCAGAATTGACAATCAGGATATACTGCATCAGGTTGCAACATTCAGGCCATTAGGATTATGGGGCAGGTTATACTGGTATAGTGTTCTTCCCTTTCATGGTATTATTTTCAGGGGAATGTTGCGAAAAATTGCCCTGGGATGAAATAAGACCTTCACGAGTCCTTTTCCCTTTATTTAACTGCAAACCCTTTCTTTTTCAGAACATTCAGAGGGAAAGTTGTTTTTAGATTAAATACATTATCAAGTAGAAAAAAAAGCTATCTGCATTTTACAGATAGCTTAAATTTGTATTAGTAATATTCTAATATTAACTACTTAGGAAGAACTACTCCGTCTATAATATGTACAACTCCATTGGTACCTTCCAAATCTGTGGCAGTTACAAAAGCTGAACTGCCAGATTCATCAGTTAATTTGACTTTGCCCATATCAAGTGAAGCAGTTAGCTTGCCACCGCTGATAGTTGTTAAAACTACTTTTCCATTACCTTTTTTGATAGCATCCAATACTGCCGCTGCATCAAGATTACCGCTCACTACATGATAAGTTAAAATTTTTGTTAATTGAGCTTTATTCTCAGGTTTTAGCAAATTGACTACTGTTCCTTCCGGCAGCTTATTAAAAGCTTCATTTGTTGGCGCAAAAACAGTAAAGGGACCAGCGCTTTTTAACGTCGCTACTAAATCGGCAGCTTTAACTGCAGTTAC
>JANNKF010000170.1:0-49132 GCA_031396165.1 Bacteroidales bacterium
ATTTCGGTGCTATGCACCTTCAGATTTTCTATAATCCCTGCTTTTCTATAAATATTACGGTGCTCTGCACCTTCGGGCTTTTTATATTCACATTCATTCTACAAATATTGTGGTGCTCTACACCTTCATTTTTATCACGCCTCTGTGCCATATATTAGAATATCAGGCACCAGTCAGCCGGAAAGCGGTAGAGCCACGAAATATTTGTAGATTAATAGTTCAGGAATAATTACAAAGAGGTGCAGAGCACCGGAATATAATTTTCGGAAATTATTGGAAACACCACCTATTAAATATTATATGACTATCGGCAATCATGAATAAGATATAGCAAAATGCTTGAAAATCAATTTATTTACCCCAGCCCCAAGGGGAGTAAATTGATTTTCTTCGCTCCCCATGGGGTCTGGGTAAACGAAGAAAATCAATGTATCTTTATGCATGATTGCCGATACTCATTAAATATTATTATGATAATCCAAAGTATTTATTCACTGCTATTTGCTTATTTTAGTCAAAATTTATAACACTTCAATATATGAAAAAACAACTCTTACTGTCAATTTTAACGACTGTGCTAACTCTCTGCTTCTGTGGAGCCTTGGTGGCACAGGATTCACCACGCACACACGAATCATTCAACCAGGGTTGGAAATTCGTTAAGTATTTCAATGCTTCCGACGATGCAGAAATGTCAGACAAGGAACCTGCAAACCTTCAGCTTCCTTCTGTAAATGACAATAACTGGCGCACACTCGACCTTCCGCACGACTGGGCAATAGAAGGTCCTTTCAGCGATACGCTTGAGAATAATACCGGTCTTCTTCCTTGGAAAGGCATCGGATGGTACAGAAAACATTTTAATGTCAGTGAAAATGATAAAGGCAAGCGCATTTACGTAAGTTTCGATGGTGCAATGGCGAATGCAAAAGTCTGGCTAAATGGAAAATATGTTGGAGAATGGCCATATGGCTATACAGCTTTTCAGCTTGACCTCACTCCTTATGTGATTGCTGGAAAAGAGAATATTATCGCTGTCATACTCGATACAAAAAACTGGGATTCAAGATGGTACCCGGGAGCCGGACTCTACCGTAACGTTTGGCTCACAAAAACCACACCTCTTCACCTGGCTTACAATGGTGTCTTCTGCTCTACACCTGAAATAAAGAAAGAGCGGGGAATGGTCAGTGTAAAAGCTGAAGTTGAAAATCATTTTAATGAAGTGGTTCCCGTTACTTTAAAAGCACAGATCTATAAGCTGAATGATAAATTTGAGATTACCGGCGCCCCTGTAGCTGAATCTGTTGTAGTTACAGCATCAATACCTGCCTTGAAGAACCACGATTTCAGATTTGATATTCCTGTTCCAAATCCTGTTTTGTGGGATGTCTATCAGCCTGAACTATACAGGGTTGCTGTTACAGTAATGCAGGGTACCACAGTAACTGACAAGTATGAAACCAATTTCGGTTTCAGAACAATAGTTTTTACACCACGTGATGGCATGCTTGTTAATGGTAAAAGAACCGAAATAAAAGGTGTTTGTAACCACCACGACCTTGGAGCACTCGGAGCTGCTTTCAACACACGTGCTGCTGAGCGTCAGCTTGAAATTCTTAAGGAGATGGGATGTAATGCCATAAGAACAAGTCACAACCCTCCTGCCCCGGAGCTTGTGGACCTGTGCGACAAGATGGGTTTCCTCATCCAGGTGGAAGCATTCGACACGTGGAGGATCGGCAAGAAAAGAAAAGACTACAATCTTCAGTTCAATGCCTGGCATCTGGAAGATGTAGCAGCAATGGTACGCCAGCACCGGAATAATCCATCGGTATTCATGTGGAGTATCGGAAACGAGGTACCTGACCAGAGAAATCCATACCTTTCGTCGGCCCTCAACACAATAGTAAAATCTGAAGATAATACTCGTCCGGTAACCGCAGGATGCAACGATGCGAATGCCGGAACAAACGGTTTCCAAAAAACGCTGGATGTGTTTGGAATCAACTATCACTTAGGCGATTACCAGAGGTTTTACGATCTTCCTGATAATGCTGCAAGAGGAATGTATTCAAGCGAATCAGCTTCAACGGTTAGTTCCAGGGGTGAATATTATTTCCCTGTCGTTACCGGCGACCTCAATAACAATCTTCCCGGCAAAGGGAGATTCCAGGTAAGTTCTTATGATATGGCATATCCGGGCTGGGCAAGTACACCCGATCAGCAGTTCACACTTCTCGATAAATTTCCTGCAACTTATGGTGAATTTGTATGGACCGGTTTCGATTACATTGGAGAACCCACACCATACGGAGGCGACCTTACGGGTGTTGCACCTTCATCGAGAAGATATGAGCAAACCAAAAAGATGCTCGATGATAACGGAGTAAAAGAGGTTCCATCGCGCAGCAGCTATTTCGGAATAATCGATCTGGCAGGATTCAAAAAAGACCGCTTTTATATTTATCAGGCTAAGTGGAGATCTGAACTGCCTATGGCTCACATACTTCCTCACTGGAACTGGCCGGAAAGAAAAGGACAGGTTACACCGGTTCATGTTTATACCTCAGGTGATGAAGCTGAACTCTTCCTCAATGGAAAATCACTCGGCAGGAAGAAGAAAGCACAGTTTGAATACAGGTTGAAGTGGGATGATGTTGTTTACCAGCCCGGGGAATTAAAGGTTATTGCCTACAAAAACGGAGTCAAATGGGCCGAAGATATAATGAGAACTACTGAAAAAGCATCATTATTGTCACTGGCACCCGACAGACCGGCTGTTCGTCCCGATGGAAATGACCTGATATTCATAACTGTACGTATTGAAGACAAAAATAAATTGCTTGTTCCCGGGACAAGCAACCTTGTAAACTTCGCAATTGAAGGTCCGGGTAAAATCGTTGCAGTAGATAACGGCGATGCAACAAGTTACGAACCTTTCCAGGCATCAACAAGAAAAGCCTATAATGGGATGGCTCTTGTAATAGTCAAAGCCGACAAGGGAGCAACCGGATCATTTACGGTAAAAGCAAGCTCAAAAGGATTGAAAGAAGCATCTGCAGTGATTAAGATAGCCAACTGATCCCCAAAGTAATACGCTGTTTTGGCATAAACTGATTGAGATGGCAGGTACTTTGAATCTAAATTCATGTACCTGCCTTTGTTATTTTCAAAAACTTGTTTGCTATTGAATTATATTTCAATCATTTGATTTAATATTTCGGTGAGCTGCACCTTTGTCTTCCATGACAAACATTTATCTACAAATACCTGCCTGCCGGCAGGCAGGTATTTGTAGAAATGTTGTTGAAATATATAACAAAAAGGTGCAGAGCACCGAAATATTTAGTTCAGATTAATCGAGATACCGGATCAGGTTTATTATTTCCTGAATATTTTTTATTCTGAATTTAGCGCTCTCACTGAAGAATTTCCTGATCTCTTTCTCTTTTTGAGGGAAAAACGGGGCTAAGCTTTTACGGGTAAATTTTCTGAAACCAACAACTCCGGCATCCGGAAACACCACATAGTATACAGGCTCTTCTTTATACAGATCCTTAAGAATATAGCTTTTATGCATCGGAACCGTAACCTGTTTTTCGAAATAGAATGAGTGCAGGACATAAAGCGACATTTTACCACGGTATAATTCCTGTCCGAAGATCTCTATGGAATCGGAAAAATTATCCCTTTTTACTTTCAATCGTCTGAAATAAACCGATGTATCTCCCTCAATATTAAGAAAATGAAAACGCAATACTGATTGTTTATCCAGTTTGATCGTTTTGTTTGAAGCAGGTTCAAGCCAGAATAGTTCATCAAGCAATCCATTATACCTGAGTTTCACATTTCTTACAAGTCGTCCGTCATTTAATTGTACCACTCCTACAAGCCATTCCCTGTTGAAATATGTTGTGATATCGGGCGATAAGGCTGGCGCAAAAAGTTCACCTGAGAGCAATGTCTCAATAGTAATACCTCTTTCATTCAGTGTATTAAATCCTGACTGACTGAATCCATTAATAGCGATTCCCCAGACAGATAAAAAAACTATAAGAATTTTTGTCCCCATGAATCACCTGGATTGAATTGTAACAACTGCGGACCCGCTAACCGGAATCCCTTCTGCGGTAATGCCCTGAATACTAATCATATATCTGCCAGCCAAATCAGACGCGTAACATTCCACTGTTTTCTTTTCATTGTTACCAATCGTGAAATCGGGTTCCCACAACAATACCTGCCTGAGATCGGGATGATGTGGTGCTATGTTCCCTGATTTGAAAGGAACAGGGGTTGTGTATGGCTGGCTGAAAGGAGCCATATATCTTATTGCCGGGGTTTTAAACCGTACATTATTTATTTCATTTTTATTGCTTGAAACGTCAAGTATTCCGTTAAATGATAACGATCCGTAAAACCTGATTGCCGGCAATGGAACAATACATTTTAAATCTTTTGTGCCGAGCTTAATGATCTGGTTTACATCGTCTATCGGGACTCCATCGAGAAAAATTAAAGGTTCGTCCACTGATTCAGACTGATATTGCAGATTCGAAAAATCTGAAACATATCCGTCCTTCATCTTTCTGACTTTAAAAGATGGCAGAATCTCACGCGATATTTCAATAAAATCGGGAAGTTCTATATAATCCGCAGGTAAAACAGCATCGTAATTATTATAATACACCCGTGGTATCGTATTTGAAGCCGGAAATACCTTTTGAGTGTCCAACAACACTTTTTTGTTATAAAATCTTTGAATCTGAGCAATCCGGCTGTTTCTTTTCAGAATCTCTTTAATTCCGGGAATAACATATTTTTCAGATGACTGGAATAATTGCGGAATGCTTGTTTTAGTGTCAATCACAATAGTTGCATCGCTCTTTTCCTTTAGCCTGATAATTAACTCTTTCCCTAAATAATAAGGGTTAAGAATAAATGAAAATGAACCGGTTGAGTCGGATGAAGTGTACTGCATATTTGCAATAGTGTCAATTGCAGAAAGCAGTACTGTGAATTTATTAACAGCACCTGGTTCGCCACTGCCATGGCTTGACCGTGAACTACCCGGTTGCAGCCCGGAATAAATTTTACCCTGCAAAACTGTTCCATTTGACTCCGGTAAATATTTGAATTGAACAGGATCATTATTTACCAGTTCTCCGCTTTCAAACTCCCTGGTAAAATAATCAGTTATCGATTGTCCTCTGTGAATCCCGGGGATAACTTCAGTTACGGAGATTGAAAGCCGGCTTAAGGAATTAGCAGGAAGATTTTTTGTCTCAATATAAAATGAGATTTTTTCACGTGAATAATAAACCTGTTTATCGGATTGTATTAAAATATTATCAGCTATGACCGAGCTGACCACTTTTTCAGGTCCGCTGGCAGCAGCGACTTCTCCTGCATTCATTTCATCTAAAAATTTTAAATCCTCATCGAAACGGTTTGAAATCAGGATCTCTTTTCGGAAAATGGTCTCCTCCACGTTCCTCATAAGATTTGTGTAAGAGGAAATCTGGTAAAAACCCGATGACAAGGTATCCGGCAACAAAAAAGAGCCAAAAGATTTATTATTGTTCATTTCAAGCCTGAGATGCACTACAAGAGTATTTTTCCGGTCGCTCAGTAACAGGTAAGCATATCTGCTACCCGTCTCGTGACTTCCATTCAAATAAACAGAAAAGAACAGATACTCGCCGGCAGTATAAATATTTCTGTCGGTTTGAAGATAGATCCTCTCAGGATGTAACACCTCAATATTCTTTTGTGTACCCGCCGAACAAAGAATATTGCATAAAATAAGAGATATAAATAACAATGTTTTCATATTTCAGTATTACGGGACCCAGAATGGGGGGACTTTATCGATCATACAACCATTGCGACTCACCGGGAGTTTATACGGTATTTTTGTAATCGGGTACTGATCACGTGCATTTCTGAACCCTACCAAATATGCAGTACGACTCACAGCCGACGCTTCAAAAAAACCAAAAACTTTCAGGGTGCTGTCCGATATGCATCTTAAATTTCCCTGGAGTTGTGAAGCGATAGGATCGAACAATTTACCCTCCGACCTGAGAAGCACATCAATTTTCTTATAGTACTCGTAGCTTTGAGAATTGAGTGTATACTGATTCAGATACAGGATCCGATGCGCCACGGTATAGGATTGCCGGTTTGCTGTTGCGACCGATGTAAAAGATTGATCCGGCTTTTTTTTACCCAGCCCGTAAACAATGCCGTTTACATTTGTATGTTCGTTCAGAAAGTAAATTTCATGCCTTGTAACTGATGTGGAATTTGAGGAATAATCCCTGTTTACAATATTTACACCGGAGCTTGAATTATCTGTCTGCCAGCAGTAAAAGGAGTACAACGGTGGATCGATCATTTCTGGCGGGATATACAGGGCATAAAAATATTGTTCAACCAGGTCCGAAGTAAACCTGAAATGTGGAAGCGTATCATCGTGGCCTCTGATATCAGCCATAATATTTGCTCCACGGACGGTAACCACTCTCTGATTGAATCTGCTTATTGATTCCTGATAGTCAACCTCAGCATAAATACTGTCGGGATAAAACCTGATCTCTACCCGTTGTGGTTCTGATTCAAAAATCTCACCATCGGATGTCTCTATCCTGAGTTTATATGTCCTGCCCGGAATACCACTGAATTTCAAAGAATCAGAATAATAACTGCCACTTTTTCGTTCTCTGAATAAGTATGTATTATTCAGATCATCGGTTACAGAAACATTTGCCGATGTGACACGTAGCTTCTGGCTCTTTGAATCAAACGGCAGGGCATAACCAAGATTGACAACATAAGAAGCCAGTTCATTCGTCACCATCCCTTCAACAACCAGTATTCTATCATTTGCTTCAATACCAGGACTATATGGTTTATAGCAGGAAGCCAGCATACAGAAAAAAAGCAATATCGTTCTAATTACCAGTTTCATCTCAGAAAGAAAAATTATAGGTTAAACTAGGAAAAGGGATCCCGATTATATATAACATATAGGTATCGTACTGTCTGTATTCAGTTGAAACCATATGTTCTTCTTTTTTATAAAAAGCTGAATATGCATTCTTCCTGCCATAGAGATTCACAATGGAAAGAGTCCAACTGCCTTTATATGATTTCTTTATCTTTAAATTCTTATCGTATGTTATTGAAACGTCGAGCCTGTGATAATCGGGAAGCCTGTATTTATTGCGGTCGGAATAATGTATTAGCTGGTATCCCTGAAAGGTGTACTTATATTCAGGAAGTGTAACCGGGCGTCCGGTACAATAGGTGAAAGTGCCTCCAAAACGCCAGCGTCTCGATAGATGGTAATTAAAATTTACGATCAGATTATCAGGCCTGTCAAAATCCGATGGGAAAAACTGATTATTGTTAATTTTTTCAATGTCGAAAATCCCCGCTGTTTTCTGCAAAGAACGCGAATATGTATAACTCAGCCAGCCTGTAAGCTTACCCGAGTTAATCCTTACAAAAAGTTCCACCCCATAGTTATTGCCGCTTACGCTCAATAAGTCTGCCTCCGGATATGGGTTAAGCAGGATTTTTGCCCCGTTTTTATAGTCTGTTGCATTTTGCAGCTTTTTGTAGTAAATCTCAATTGATGTTTCAACAATATTATTCTTAAAATTCCTGAAGTATCCTAATGCCAGGTGATCGCTTCTGAGGGGTCTCAGGTTTGGGGAACTAAGCTTCCATACATCGGATGGGGTCATAACTGCCGTGTTTGAAACCAGGTTAATATACTGATGGATCCTGTTATAGCTGAATTTAAGGGAGCTTTTATCTGAAATGGAGTATCTCACTGAGAATCTCGGTTCAAGGCCGGAATAAGTACCTATTACTTTATTCCTGCCATACTGAATGGAATCTGTAATTGATCCGCGGCTTTTTGGCAGATCCGGATCAAAAAAGTAAACCTTATTTGGCCCCAGATAAGAATAGTGTGAATACCTCAATCCCATATCAATCATTAGTTTTTCACCAATATTGATAATATCTGATATATAGAGAGCGTTTTCGAGGGCTTTCTCCTGTTGAATAGTGACCTGTTCAATAACCGATTCACTTTTTAGAGGCTCAATTTCTCCCGGCTTGATGGAATATAAAATACTGTTTAATCCAAAATCAACAGAATGATTTTCAAGGGGGAACCATGAGAAGCTCATTTTAAGGTTTTTATAGGTCAGTAAGGAATTTATTTTATATGCTTCCCCCGCTCTTGATGAATCTGATTCTGTCAGTGCAAATTTATAATTGCTCATGCCCGCGCTCATATTCAGCCAGAGGTTTTCACTGAAAAAATGTTTCCATTTTACTGAAGCCAGCAGGTTGCCATATTTATAGTCGGAATTTTTAGTGAAGCTGAATCTGTCGTTGCTCAGATAGGCAAAAACGCTCAACTTATTAACGGGACTGTGATCGTATGACAAAAGGAAATTTGCATCATAAAAATGTGCTGAACTGTTTTTCAGATCAATGTCGGGCATCTGGTGCAGCAGCCAGTTAGAATAAGAACTTCTGACGCTTGCAAGCAGTGTCAGTTTTTCACTTTTTAATGGCGTTTCAATATATAAACGGCTGTCGATCAATCCTATACCACCCTTAACTGTTGTAATATCTTTATTTTCAGCGCCAAATTTTATGTCCATAACCGACGATGCACGTTCTCCGTATCTTGCAGGAATACCGGCTTTAAATAAAGTGACCTCAGAAATACCATCTGCATTTACCACAGAAGTCATTCCAAAAAGATGAGATGAATTGAATAAAGGCACATCTTCAAGAAGTATCAGATTCTGATCTGCTCTTCCGCCACGGACATTAAAACCGGTTCCAAACTCACCAACAGTCTGAACTCCGGGCACCAGGGTAATACTCTTAATAATATCTGTAACTCCCATTGAAACAGGAAGTTCCTTAATCGATTTTGAATCGAGTTTTACATAACTCATCTGTGTCCCGGAAACATTCTTGTCGGGACGCTCTGCAGAAATCACAACCTCTCCAAGTTTAATCGCCTTCTCATACAACTCAAGATTCAGGGACCCGTCGTTAACCAGTCTTATTTTCTGAGTAATCTCATCATAACCAATATAGCTTAGTCTCACTGTATAGTCGCCAACCGGCGCTTTGATCCGGTAGTTTCCTTTATTATCCGTCATCACTCCGAGCATTAACCTGTCGATAAAAACTGATGCCCCGGGTAAAGGATCTCCGTTCATCCCATCAACAATCGTTCCCTGAATTGTTGCTTTTGTAACCTTCCCGAAATCATCGGGATTACCTATAACTATTTCATCCGGGTTCCGCGGCTCCGCAGCGGGTTTCAGTTCCGGTTTAAGAGGAACAAAAATATATAAAACAGAATCGATTGTAAAAATGGAATAATCTGTTTCTGATTTTATTCTTTCGAGTGTTTCAATAAAAGGCCGACTGAGAATAGAGGAGTTAAATCTTCGCATTTCAAACCATTCCGGTTTGAAAAAGAACCGGACTCCGTATCGTGTTTCAAGCTGACTGGTTACCTGTTCAAATGTCAGGTACGTGACTTCCCTGAGAGCTTGTGATTCTGCGGATCGTAAAACCGAAAATAGTATAAATACTGTGAAGAGTATTTTAATTTTTACTCTCTTGAACATTTCAACCAATAATAATTCACCTTAAAGGTAAAAAATTATTATTAAAAGTATTCAGAGAAAGCGGCAGGATGAAAATTCAGAATAATTATCCTATCCTCTTAGTATAGAACAGTTTATCATCCCCCATCTTATAGAAATCTTTTAGTCTCGCTTCAAGATCAAAATTTGTTTTGATATAGAAGGCCCTTGTCGGTTCATAATGAGGAAGCCCCGATGTTTCGGCAATCAGGATTTTACAGCCCATATTCCTGGCCTGGATCTCAGTTTCATCCATAAGCTTTTTACCAATTCCTTTTCCACGGAAATCATTATGAGTGGCAATCCAGTAGAGATCAAAACTGGTATCTGACATTAAAATTGATCCGAAACATGAATAGGCAACAGTAACGCCGTCAACCTCTGCAAAAACAAAATAGTACCCGGAGGATTCACCCTGCTCAAGACGCTCCACAACAAGATCCACAGCAATCTCAACCTCAGAGTCGTAGAAAAATTTTGTCGATTCGATAATATCTCTTACGCTTTTAACATCACGCTGATTGGGAGTTGTTCTGAATTTCAGGTCCATTTTTTACGGGTCTAAAGTTATAGTGTTATATTATTAACAGGATGCAAAGATTGTAAAAAATATTTGATTTTGCCCCTTGTACTGAGCGAATCAGAAGCGTGCTCCCTTCTCCCTGCTCCTTTTCACCACCGATACCACGGATTAACACGGAACTCTTTTTACCGCTAAATGCTGCCGATATGTCGTCGCTCTGCGGCTGAAAACCAGATCTCTATCATGATGACTCTCATAGTCTCTTCATCACTTCGTCTCTTCGTCTTCTTATCTCCCATTCTCCCATTCTCACATTCTCCCATTCTCACATTCTCACATTCTCACATTCTCCCCTTCACATTCCGCCTTTCCTCCATACTACCTGCAATAATATTTGCATTATTCATTCTTATTAACTAATTTTATAGGTGTATACATATTCATCGTTAACCAATTATCATTAACACGAGCTGCCTTTTGTTTTATATAATTGAATATCAAAATAATATGATGTAATTACTAATCAAATAAATAACCGAAATGAAAACTTCAAAATCAGCAGGAAGGCGACTTGTCATTTTTTCAGGACTAATTGCTATTGTAATGTTCATAAGTATCCAGGCTGCAAAAGATACGAAGGCCCGTATTATTAAAATAAATGGGAATGATGTTGTTGTATGTCCGGTTAACGAAATCAGCGATACAATTTATGTCCCGTTGAGTGAACTGGTTGAGTCGCTCGAAATAGTTAATCTTGAGACAATTACCCCGGCCCTTATCGAAAATGCATGGTTTACAGATATATCAGATAAATTTATTTGTATTAAAACGCATGGCGCTTTTCCAGCCAAACTTTTTGACCGGAAGGGTAAATTTATCTGCGATCTTGGCAAAATCGGCAGGGGGCCGGGGGAATATAGCCAGCTATATGGAATACAGATTGATAACAAGAATGACCTTATATACCTTTCACCATTTGCAACCACAAGAAGGATACTTGTTTATGATTCAAAAGGTATTCAGAAGAAGGCGATTCCTCTGGCATTTACGCAGCGTAAATTTAAAGCATTTGTCTCTGACAAATCGGTTGTCACAGTGCTTTCGATGCCATTCAAAGGCGACTCAACCATATGTTTTCAGCAGACAATTGACGGAAAACTTATTAAGAAAATAGCGCCAGCTCCTCATATGATCAATAGCAGTTTTGATGGCGAAGTATTTGTTAATCACAGCACTTCTGATTTTGATTTCTATAATACTGCCATTGACACTCTCTATCATTACAATACTGTTAAAAATAAACTTGAAGCTAAATTCACATGCGATTTTGGCAGCGAAAAAAAGCCAATATCAGTTCTCCGTGAAGCGCCACTGTTCTACTACACCGGAGTAAGATCAAAGGAAGGAAAGTGGAACAATCTGCTGGTCAACAAAAAAACCCTTATTTCAAAATACTTCAAAATAAAGAACGATCTGTTCGGAGGGATAATCGCTTCTCCGGTATTCAATAACGGTTATTTTATTAATAATATTCCGGCAATTTCTCTTAAGAACCAGATAAAATCGGCTCTTAAGAATAATAAGATGCCTGAACCGATGCGACAGAAACTGACAGAAATGGATAACAGTCTTAAAATTGATGATAATAATGTGATACTTTTCGGTAAACTGAAACAAAAGTAAAGTCCGTGTTACCTCGTGTTTATCCGTGGTTAATTCTTCTTTCCCCTGCCCATGAACCCTGCATAACCGCTTCTTTACCACGGAGTCACACGATTTTTTCCGGAGTTTCACGGATTTTATACTCAGTGTTTCTTCCTCCGTGTTACCCCGTGTTCATCCGTGGTTAATTCTTCTTTCTTTCAATGCCGTAAAGCCTCAAATTTCCTGCCTGAGGCACCCCGCCACTTGCCCGACCTTTTCATATTTAGAATCAGTATAAATAAGGAAGGTGGGGGGGGGTAAAATGCTTTGTTAAACTGATTGAATTTAATCTAAACTTTCTAACTTTGGTATAGTATCAAAAACATGAAATAGGAAGGATCAATTATTTATAAACCGAAAAAAATTTAATAATGAAAAAAAATATATTTCTTCTCATATTCCCACTTATTTCATGCACAAACAGCGAAAAACCAATTTCAGAAAAAATTGATTTCCCCATAACCGTTAATTTAAATTTATCGGACGCTATTGAAGATTCATTGAATCTGTCAGAAATTGCTGACATTGTTGAATATATTCCATTAAAGACAACTGACAGTTCCTTAATGGATTATTTTTGGGACTTTGCAATTACCAAAGACTACTTCTTTATTAAAAATGAATTAAGCGTACTAACATATGATAAATATGGCAATTATGTAAATAACCTTTTTAAAGTTGGCATTGGTCCTGGAGAGGCAAACGCATATTGCTTAACAGTTGATGAAGATGGTGAACGGGTGTTTATTTTTGACGGCAAAATTAGTAATGTAAAAATTTACGATTTTAAGGGAACATATATCAACACTATTAAAAAGCCTATTAGGGCACCTGAAAATTGGGGATATTCAATTGGCTTTTTTAACAACAACTTACTTGTTCAAACAACACAGAGACCACTTGTGAAGTATCTCTACTCATGTTTTGATTTATCAAACGATTCAATTCGAATACTATGTCAAAATTATAGAAGCTATAACAAGTCCCAGGAAGGAAAAATTCCTTATGTTCCATATGACTACCATTATCAAATAACAGATTCCACAATCTTATATAAAGAAAGCTACAATGATACAATATTTGCAGTTGATAAAAAGTTTAACCAGACTCCACGATATATAATTAACTTAGGTAGTCGAAAATTGGATTGGGATACCTGGAGAGAGTGTGCATTCAACTTAGCAGGAGGCCCCCCAAATGGGTACAAGGTTCAATCATTTGTTGAAACTGAATCTTTCTTGTTTTTGGTTTTACAATCATTCAAAGAACCTCAAATATTTGCTGTATTCAACAAGATTACAAATTCAACCCGTATTTTTAAAAATAATGATCGGGATCCTTCTAACAAACAGGTGTTTTTGAAAAATAATCTGGATAATATTATCCCATTTCCTCCTATGAATAAAAGTGGGTATCTTTTTTATTATGAGGGTTGTTTATATAGTGTCATTGAAGCAAAAGACTTTATGGAAGCTTACCTATCAGCTACAGAAAAGACAAAAAAAAGTTCAAAGTATCTAAAATCCATGGAATCTGCATTCAGTTCAATTGATGAATTCAGTAATCCAATTATTATGAAAGTATATCTTAAATATTTAATTAAATGATATAATTTAAGAATTGAATTACTTCCCGCTAATAGTAATGTAATTCAATCTATACGAATTAAACCCAATTTAATTAATCCATATTTGCTTGTCTATCAAATTTCAGACACTCTCTTGATGTTTGTTAAGTAATATTTAAAAATACACTTGCTTCAGGCTCCCAATCATAAGAGTATAGTTTTAAATGGCATAACTGTCTCAACGAATATTTTAGTCGTAGTGGTTTCATTTTTCCGTTTTATTTTTTTATATTTATAACCATGTAATACAAACCTCATTTAAGCTCCTGCAACAATGAAAGTCAGATATCCGGTTATATTATTGCTGATCATAACGATTTCCTTTTCCTGCAAACCCAATGCCACCGAAAATCTCGAAGAAATGGCCCGCCGAACTTCACGTCCAGAAGCGGTGCTGGTGAAAACGGTTAAACTCGAACCTTCAACATTTTACCATGAACTGATTAGCAACGGAAAAGCTTTCTCATCTGAAAAAGCTGTTATCCCTTTTAAGGTGAATGGAATAATTAAAGAGCTTCTTGTTCAGAATGGACAGAAAGTCAAAACGGGTGATCTGATTGCTGTTATTGAGGATTTTGATTATAAGACAAAACTTATTCAGGCAAAACAGGGACTGGAGAAAGCTGAGATAAACTTCAAAGATGATCTCCTTAGCAACTTCACTACTTCAGATACTACAAACCTGTCGGCTGCTAAAATCAAGATCTCCCGCATCCGCAGCGGTCTGAACGATGCTATTACCGCTCTTTCTATTGCTGAATATAATTACAATAATACCCGGATTTATGCTCCTCTGAACGGGGTTGTTGCCAACCTCGAAGCCAAACAATGGAACCCAAGTCTTAATTATAAAAATCTCTGTACTGTTATTTTCGATGAGGTTATGGAGGTTGAGTTCCCTGTGATCGAATCTGAATATAGTTTTATTAATAAAGGAATGCAAGTCGGTATCGTGCCGTTTATAAATGACAGCACACTCATTTCAGGAAGGATTAAAGAGATTAACCCGCAGGTGGATGAAAACGGTATGGTTAAGGTAAAAGCTCAGTTTCAGAACAATGGCCGCCTCATCGATGGAATGAATGTGAAAATTGTTATCAGGAAGCCTGTCCCAAACCAGCTTGTAGTTCCCAAAGAGGCCCTTGTGATCCGGCAGGGAAAAGATGTGATCTTTGTACGTCAGGATTCTCTGGCCATCTGGAAATATGTTACTGTGGAGTTCGAGAACAGTACAAGCCTGTCGATCAAAGAGGGACTTGCTGAAGGTGATCTTATAATAATAAGCGGGAATATAAACCTCGCTCACGAAACCACAGTAAGGGAACAATGAAAGAGGAGTCTCCACACAGAGCCCTTTTCTCAACTTTTACGATCAACATCCTTTTTGTGATGCTGATCATAATTGGCGCTGCGGTTATCCCTTTACTATCACTTCAACTCAATCCCACCAGATATCTTCCCTCTCTTACCATCAGCTGGAACTGGCCCGAAACTCCTGTGCGTGTTGTGGAACAGGAGGTTACAACCGTTCTTGAAGGGGTGCTCTCAACGGTTACCGGTGTTAAAAAGATCTCCTCTTCCACAAACAATGCCTCAGGCAGAATAACAGTGGAGTTTGATAAAAACACCGACCTAAGGGCAAAACGATTCGAGGTTGCATCTCTTCTGAGAGAATCGCGCAAAAGGCTTCCCGAAAGAGTGTCCTTCCCGGTTATCAGCATGAACATGCCATCGAACCAGTCGGGCTCATCAATACTTAGCTTCCAGGTAAACGGCAACGCCAGCACCTCATATATTTATACTATTGCCGAAGAGCAGATAAAACCTCTTATATCAGTAGTCGAAGGTGTTTACAGTGTTAATATTTATGGCGCCACTCCGCAGGAATGGGAGATCATGTACGATCAGGAAAAACTCTCCGCTATCGGGGTAAGTTCCTCTCTTATAAGCAGTTCAATTAACAACTATCTGCTTGAGAGAGAGATAGGAGGTGCAACAGAAACCCTCGCCGGAGGTCTTACAAAACGTACTTACCTCACATTAACAGGTAATCGTGAAGATAAATTCAAATGGGATGATATTCCTGTTGCCAGTGCTTCGGGTCGTATCATTCACCTCACCGATGTGGCAAAAATAAAACTGAAAGACCAGCAGCCTCAGAGCTTTTACCGGATAAACGGTCTTAATACTGTTAATATAACTGTTAGCGCCGGGAAAAACGTAAATAACATAAAAGTGGCGGATGCTGTAAAAACAGAGATTGAAAAGCTTAAAAAAGAACTGCCCCCCGGTTATACCATCAGGACTTCAAATGATAATACAACTTTTATCAAAGCCGAAATCTCAAAAAACATCTACCGTGCAATCCTCTCTGTGATTCTTCTTCTCCTGTTTGTTCTGCTGATAAGCCGCGAGTTCAAATATCTGCTAATCATAACGATAAGCCTTATCGCAAATATTTTTATTGCTTTCATCTTTTATTATCTCTTTAAGCTTGAGATCCATCTCTATTCTCTTGCTGGTATTACAGTCTCATTCGGGATTATCATAAACAACACAATTGTGATGACCGACCATATCAGGTATCACAAAAACAGGAAGGTCGGGATTTCACTGCTTGCCGCAACATTTACAACAATTGGCGCACTGATTGTCATCTTTTTCCTCGATGAAGCCTCCAAAGTAACTCTGTCGGATTTCGCTGCAGTGGTAATAATAAACCTTTCTGTTTCACTGGCTGTTGCACTATTCTTTATTCCTGCACTTCTTGAAAAGATAAAACTTACGCCAAAATTCAATGCACTTATTATCAGACGGAAAAGAAGGGTTGTCCGGTTTTCAAAATTCTATTTGAAATGTATCAGTTTCATAATCCGGTTCAGGGTTGCATTTATTATTGTTGCTGTTCTGATCTTCGGCTTGCCGGTCTTCTATCTCCCCGATTCACTTCCGAAAGACCGCAAGTATAATCTGAAGGAGACTGAGCTGACAAAATTTCAGGTACTATATAATAAAACACTCGGTAATTCAAAATATGTTCAGAATATAAAACCGCTTGTAAATAAAGTTTTTGGAGGCACATTCAGACTCTTTGGTGAAAAGGTCAAAAACAACCGTTTTAATTATTATGGCAGTTCCGATGAGGTGCAAAGGACTAAACTTACGGTAAATATCGGTCTCAGCGAGGCGGGGCTCACAATTGATGATCTCAATACAACTTGTATCGGGCTCGAGAATATGATTGCGGCTTACACAGAAATTGAAATGTTTACCACCGGTATTTACGGCGCCGAAGATGCAACAATCAGCATTACCTTTAAACCTGAATTCGATTTTTCCATATTCCCTTTTATTCTGAAAGTCAGAATAGAAGATTACATGAACGGGATAGGCAGCTATCATGCATCCGTTTATGGGGTGGGAAAGGCATTCAGCAACCAGGTTTACAACGATAACATCAGAACAACCTATTCTGTTATAATGAAGGGGTAT
This sequence comes from Bacteroidales bacterium, assembly GCA_031396165.1. Taxonomy (GTDB): domain Bacteria; phylum Bacteroidota; class Bacteroidia; order Bacteroidales; family VadinHA17; genus LD21. The sequence goes on from JANNKF010000170.1 coordinate 17,048, forward strand.
AATTACGATGAGCTTTATGGTTATTCGGAAGCTCTCAGGGATAGATTGATTATAAGTGGAAAAGGAAGAATAAAGGAAGTTTTTCTACTTGGTGGAACTACCGGAGGCTATTATATGGGAGGCGGAAACAAGAAATCATACAGGAACCGTCTTGAAATGGATAAGTATTACCTCACCGAAAGTAGCTCCGATGTTGCTCTTGCGTATAACGAAGCCAGAAGGTTTTCAAGAGGATCATCGCCCTTTCAGAGAGCCTATATTAATGGGGAACTTACTCCTGTATCAGTAAGATCACTTCAGTCGGATCAGTACGATTACTGGAGCTTTGTAAATGCTCCTCTCAAAACACATTCCGGATTATCGGTTAAGATGAAGGACTTCTCAACAATTACACGTGAAGTCACCGATAACACTATAAGCCGTGAGGATCAGCAATATGTGATTACTGTAGGATATGATTTTATAGGCAACTATGAACTCGGAAAGATTATACTCGATCGCAACATAGATGAAACTTCCGGCATGCTTCCACTCGGTTACACTTCACAAAGTGGTTCATATAATTATTCATGGAACCAGAAATCTGCCAATTACTGGCTTATCTTCCTTGTTATCCTGATTATTTATTTCATCTGCTCAATTCTTCTGGAATCTTTCAAGCAACCATTTACAGTTATTAGCCTGATACCTTTTTCATTCATTGGAGTTTTTCTCACTTTTCATCTCTTTAAAATAACCCCTGACGAAGGCGTATTCGCAGCGCTTATTTTGCTGTGCGGAATAGTTGTAAATGCAACACTCTACATACTCAATGACTTTAACAGCATCCGTAAACGAAAACCATTACTACCTGAAAGAGTGGCGTATCTCAAGGCTTTTAATGGCAAGATAATTCCGATCTTTCTCACAAAGCTCTCAACGATCATCGGACTTATTCCATTTCTTCTGACCGGGAAAGATGAAAGATTCTGGTTCGCGCTGGCGGCAGGTACTATCGGGGGACTGGTGTTCAGTATAATTGGATTATTTGTATATCAGCCGATAATGTTAAGAAGAGGCTCCAATACCACTGTGATAGTTTGCCCCCCAACCCCCCTAAAGGGGGGCTAAAGCACAGATATGAAGAGAATTATAGGATGTGTTAAGGGAAAAAGAAGAAGTTAAAAACAGAGATGAATTATACCCCCTTTAGGGGGAAGGTGGCAAAAGCAAGGAGTGAACGAAGAATTTAGGGGGAAGGGGGCAAAAACCGGGAAGGGAGCAAAAACTAGGAATGAAGCAAACGCATGCAGGAAAAGGGAAGTTCGCTTAGTTTGATATGATAAAAGAAGATAATTGATATTAACTATTTATGGTAAAATTCCTCATAACCCGCCCCGTCGCCGTCATCATGACCTTTCTCGCCCTGATAATGCTCGGAATTGTCGCCTCCGGCAGACTGCCGGTATCGCTGATGCCCGATATCGACATCCCTGAAATAACTATTGCCGTTTCCCGTCCCGATGTGAGTGCCAGGGAGCTTGAGAACAGCGTTGTAAGCATACTGCGAAGAAACCTACTTCAGGTACCTGGTCTGGATAACATCGAATCCGAATCCCGCAATGGAAGTGCGCTTATCAGATTATCATTCAAATATGGTAACGACATCAACCTGGCTTTCATGGAGGTCAACGAGAAAGTAGATGGCGCCATGAATAACCTTCCACGCGATCTTGAACGTCCGAGGATAATTAAAGCAAGCGCCACCGATATCCCGGTCTTTATGCTGAATATTTCTCTTCTGGATAAACAGGCCGGTGATGAGAAATTTATTGAATTAAGTGAGTTTTCTGAAACGGTTATTAAGAAAAGGATTGAACAGCTCCCGGAAGTCGGAATGGCAGATATAACCGGACAAATCAAAAGAGAGATCTATATCACCCCCGACAAGAAAAAAATGATGAGTCTGGGGATAACAGATGATGACTTAACCCGGGCTGTAAATCTGAACAACATAAACATCGGAAGCATCCTTGTAAAAGACGGAAAATACCTCTATAACCTTGAATTCAGCTCATACCTTAAAGAGCTGAATGATGTAAAGGAGATTTATATCAAAACCGGCAACCGCCTTTTGCAGTTAAAAGACCTTGCAGAGATTGGAATCAGACAGGAACGCCCCAGAGGTTTATACTATTCAAACGGTAACAGGGCAATATCTCTGGCTATTATCAAGGAATCTACGGCAAAGATGGCCTCTCTCGAGTTGAAGATGGAAGAGATCATCGATATATTCCGTAAGGATTACCCCCGGATGCATTTTGAGATCTCACAGGACCAGACAAGGCTACTCGATTATTCAATCTCCAACCTCAAACAAAATCTTCTTGCCGGAGGGATCCTTGCTTTCTTCCTGATGTTCTTCTTCCTTAAAGATGCAAAATCACCTCTTATAATCGGATTAAGCATCCCCGCAACACTTGTTATAAGCCTGTTGTTTTTCTATGTCGTTGGACTATCAATAAATATTATATCACTCGCCGGACTCATCCTCGGAATAGGGATGATGATCGATAATTCAATTGTGGTAATTGAGAATATTACGCAATGGATCGACAGAGGTTTGTCTCTTGTAGATGCCTGTATTAAAGGCACCAACGAGATAATTACACCACTCATCTCTTCAGTTCTCACGACCTGTGCGGTTTTTATCCCCCTTATCTTTCTGAGTGGAATCTCCGGAGCTCTCTTTTATGATCAGGCAATAGCAATTGTGATTGGTCAGGGTGTTTCGCTGCTGGTTGGTATAACTCTTCTGCCTACAATTTACTATCTCCTTTACAGAAACGGAAAAGAAGGTGCATTTACAAGACTTATTAAAAAAATCAGTCTTAAAAGGCTGGAAGAGAGTTATGAAGGTGGTATGAACTTCTTCTTCAGGTTCAGAAAAACCATGCTCACTTCATTTCTTGCCATAATACTCATAATGTTGTGGTTATTCATCACAATGGAGAAAGGAAAATTCCCTGCTGTTCGTCAGGATGAACTCGTGGTGTCGGTCGACTGGAATGAGAATATTGATGTAAATGAGAATCTTAAAAGGATCATCGGCATGCTCAATTACAGTAATGACCTTGCTCTTCAGACAAATGCATTTATCGGGGAACAACAGTTCCTTTTTAACCGCGATTATGATCAGTCGTACACACAGGCAATGGTTTATATAAAAGCAAAAGGTTATGATCTGAAGGATGTAATAGAAAAAAACTCTTATGAATTTATAAATAAGAATTACCCCGGAGCATTAATTAATATTACGGCACAGCAGAATATTTTTGAGAAGATCTTTTCTGCAACTGAATCCCCGCTTGTAGCAGAGGTAAGCCTTATGAAAGAAAAAGAAGTGCCTCCCGTTGATAAAATGATGAGTATTGTATCCACACTTCAGAAAAACTACCCCGATGCGGGAATTTCATCCCCTCCTCTGGAAGATAAGATACTCCTCAGGCTCGATCCCGATCGATTGCTTCTGTACGATGTGGAACCGATAAGTGTTTATAATACACTTAAAACTTCATTGAACCAGAATAATATCGGGGAGTTGAGGGCATCCTATGAGCTGCTTCCCATTGTCTTGTCTGATAAAGAAAAGCAGATAAACGAAATTGTTTCCTCAGGCTTCATTAGAAATAAAACCGGAACAGAAATTCCTGTTAATGAACTGGTTAAGGTTCAACGTATCCATGATTACAAAACGATTAAAGGAGGCATGCACAGTGAATATGTTCCGGTAAATATGAATGTCAGCACCAATAAACCTGAAGTCTTAACTACAAATATAAGAGACCTGCTTACTACCGATCCGAACATTGATGTTAAGTTCAGCGGTTCGCTGATTACCGGACAGAAGCTTTTCAGGGAACTGGCCATTATCCTTGTGGTAGCCCTGCTCCTGCTATATTTTATCCTGGCAGCGCAGTTTGAATCGCTCACTCAGCCACTTATAGTACTTCTTGAAATACCTATAGATATTGCAGGCGCACTGCTTCTTGTAAAACTCTGGGGAGGAACAATTAACCTGATGACAATGATCGGATTAATAGTAATGTCGGGGGTTATTATAAACGATTCAATATTAAAAGTTGATACAATAAACAATCTGAGGCGGGAGGGTATGGCGCTTAAAGAAGCCATTTATACAGCCGGTTCGCGACGTCTGAAACCGATACTTATGGTTGCGATGGCATCGCTGGTATCCACAATACCGTTGCTTTTCAGCTCCGGTATGGGGTCTGAACTTCAGAGACCAATGGCCCTGGCATTGATTGGGGGAATGTCGCTCGGAACGCTAGTGAGCCTGTTCTTTATTCCTCTGGCCTATTGGTTTATCTATAGAAAAAGTGAACGAAATTAATTTTTGATAAAGGAAATAATATTCCGGTGCGCTGCACCTTATGTTATCAAACCCAATTTCATTTCTACAAATATTTCGCAGCTCTGCTGCTCTTTATAACGATAAGATCACAGCCCATAATGTTTTCAATTATCGCAATCCTGCAAATATTCGCAGCCCTAAGGCCCTATATAAAGATAAGATTGCATCACAAAAAGTTTTCAGGTGCAGAGCACCGATAATATTTATAGCATCGGATCACCAGCGGGATTTCAAGGTGCAGAGCACCGAAATTATGGTATGCAAGGTTAATATTTGCAGATCTCTGTGTATCTCTGTATTACCTCCGGATGCCGGAAACACCGTTAAAGCAATGAGATACGAATAAACACGCTTCTGACATACTGAACATCTTAAATGATAAAGAGACATCGGTGGATGTCTCTTTTCAGTTAAATTAAACCTAAAACCAGTATAGCCGGGCGGCCTTTGATTGATCGTTTCGATCTACATAGCAGCAAGTGATTCTCCTTTTATCAGGAGAGGAAAATATGCTGCAATAAGCTGAGTACTTTCAATTTCGCTGCTCTTTCCGGGAACAATAAGCTTCTGACGGAAATACTGTCCTCTGTCAAGAGCTTCATCAGAATTCGAAAATCCTGCAATATCCAATGACTTGTCAAGTTTCTGGATTCCGAAATATTCTTCGGTGCAAACATATTGAACTGATAATTTTTCAGAAAGAACAAAATAGTTTTTGCAATTCTTGTCTTTCTTTACAGCTACAGTGACTTTAAGTGGTGAATTCTGATAACTTATAACAAAAGTCTTTAGTTCTTCACCATTTACGGTAAGGGGCTGATCGGCAACTTCAATTTTGTAGTCACCCACTGTGGTGTGGGTTTTTCCGGAGGCAACAATTTCTTTTGAAAATGATGCAGTACTTAATGCTAACATTAGTAAACCTGCGATTAACACTTTTTTCATGGCTTTGAAAATTTACATTTCGATAATCTCAAATCATACTTTTTTACAGTTTCTTCTATTTATGCTTTCTTCATTTACATGAAGCATTGGGTTCAAATTACATGTCAAAATTACACTATAGTATAATGCAGGAAAAGGATAACTCAACGGATAGCAGTTATGATCAAACGGATGGTAAAAAATGGGTAATATCCTGTAATTAGGAGATACTTAAAATCGTGTCAGGCGACTAATGAAGTGTTTCGTGCGTCGTGTGCCGTGAGTCAGCTCACCCAATTATAAATAATCTTTTACCTTTTTCCAGTACTCAATTGTCTTTTCTCCCGAACCATTCCAGCTCTTTGCAATCTTTTCAAAGTTGTATGGTCCCAGCTCAATGGCATAGTATAAAAAAACCTTTTCAGCGGTTTCATACTGATACATGTCAGCCAGAATAAAACTACTCCCGGTTCTTTCATTGTAGTCATTGATTCTGATGGGGCGAATCTGAAAAAAGCCTACAGCCTCCTCTTCCGGGTTATATGCCAGAGTATCAAATTTCGTCTCTACCATACCTATTGCCTTGATCAGCTTTCTGAATGGCTCATCTGCCGGAGAGGTAAATATGACTAGAGAATTGCTGCAGGGAGCAAAAACCTTTAACGCTGCTGTTAATAATATAACAACAGTAATCGTCTTTTTATAGAATAAGTGCATAGAAATCATAGGTTAGTAAATGTGGATAAGATGCATGATTTATAAGCCTCGTGATTGGAGGCTGATATCAGCTTCAGAATATGGAAGCGAGGTCCAGATATAGGTAATATCAAATCAATCATTACCATAGTAACGATTGAATGTAAAAATTGTTTAAAATGATTCTAAATTAGTCTTTGAATAATTTAACATTCAGGGCGGTAGCACCTTTGGGGCCTTTTCCTATTTCGAATGTAACTACATTATTCTCTTTGATTTTTTCCTGGAGGTTGTTTGCATGAACAAAAACACTCTGTTTGTTCTCCATATCCCTTATAAATCCAAATCCTTTTGAGTCATTAAAGAAAGTAACAATACCTTTTCTTATATAATCGGGTTTATCGGAAGGATCGCCTTTAGTGTTTCCAAGTTCTATACTGCTTGGGTCGATAATTATTTTTTTAGTGGGATCCGGAGGAGTGGATGTGATCATGCCATTTTCATCAACATAGGCTATCATGTCGTCGAAGCTGCTTTTCTTGCCAGTCTCTTTTCTGATAAGTCGCTTCTTTTCTTTTTCTTTTCTCTTTTTATCTTTTTTATTCTTAACCTCTTTTTTGTTGAATGTCTCCTGCGATCTTCCCATAAATTGAAATTGGTTTCGTTAATTTATTATCCGGTTTGGATTTTGTCGGACAAAGGTACAGATAAAATTCCGGTAATACTATTTTGTTATTTTATACCTGTATCTTATTTTGCATGAGTTAAATTGATAAAATATCATAAATTGCCTTACTAATAATTTTGTTTTATGAATTACCTGGCCCTACTTCTTTTAATAACTCTTACCGGATGCAATGCAAATGCCCAAAATTCGGGAAATCCTGTCATGCAAGGATGGTATGCCGATCCTGAAGCTGTAATATTGAATTATAAATACTGGATATTCCCAACATATTCTGCCCCATATGAAAAACAGGTTTTTCTTGATGCTTTCTCTTCGGAAGATCTTATTAGCTGGCAGAAACATGTAAATATAATTGACACAGCAGATATAAAATGGGCAAAAAAGGCGATTTGGGCTCCCTCTGTTATTGAAAATGATGGGAGGTTTTTCCTTTTTTTCGGAGCTAACGATATTCAGTCTGACAATGAAAAAGGAGGTATTGGAGTGGCCGTATCTGATTCTCCCGGAGGACCTTACAAGGACTTCCTGGGCAAACCTCTGATCGACAGATTCTTTAACGGTGCCCAGCCTATTGATCAATTTGCCTTCAGAGATTCGGATGGAAAATATTATCTTATTTATGGTGGCTGGAGACACTGTAACATTGTTAAACTAAAAGACGACTTTTCGGGTCTGGAGCCAACTAATGGTTCACTTTTTCATGAGATTACACCTGAAGGATACGTTGAGGGGCCATTCATGTTCATCAGAAACGGGAAATACTACTTTATGTGGTCGGAAGGTGGCTGGACCGGACCAGATTATAGCGTAGCGTATGCAATTTCAGATTCACCATACGGACCATTTAAAAGAGTTGGAAAAATTCTGAAACAGGATCCTGCAATCGCCACCGGAGCCGGTCATCATTCAGTTATAAATATACCGGGGACAGATATTTATTACATTGTTTATCACCGGCGTCCGCTTAACCAGACGGACAGGAATGCAAGGATTGTCTGTATCGACAAAATGGAATTCGATTCCGAAGGGTTCATTTTACCTGTGATAATCACAAATTCCGGTGTTGCCCGGCAAAAGTTAAAAAACAAATAACCTGAATGTATAAAATAAAAAAATGGTCAGTATCACTTGCAGATACTGACCATTTCTTTGAATTTCAATTTCTCATTGCATTATTTTGCAGGAGCAGGTGTTGCAACCGGCTTTATCTGTTTCGATTTAATAAACTTTTTCTGTTCTTCTGTAAGCAATTTAAGAACAGCTTCCTTATGAGAATCCCTCAGAACCTGCATTTTAGCAGCCGTCTCTTCCCTTAGTTTTTTCATCTCTTCCTGTTGCTTAAGACGCAGATCTGCAATATCTTTCTTCTGTTTCTCAGTAACGTTTGGAAGACTTTCGTTAATCAGTCTCTCCGGCTGCATCGGACCCATTGGTCTCATATCCCTCATGGGACGCATCCCGTTGCCATTCATTGACATATGTCCCATTCCACCTCTCATACCTGATCCATTGCCCCGACCCATGCTTCTTCCCATTCCCATACCCGGACCCATATTCAACATCATATTCTGATGCATCTTTCTCATCATTACAGAATCAGGTCCACTGCCTTTCTGCATCATGCCAGAACCGGGACCCATTTTCATCCTGTTCATCCTGGTTGAATCCATATTACCTCTCATTCCGCGCTGTGCAACAAGAGTTACACCCGATAATAACAGGATCATTAATATAAGTCCTGTTAATTTTACTGTTGTTTTCATGATTATCGTTTTAATTTATTTCGTTTTTACTCAGGCTGGAATGAAGTTGTGCACCTTTCTAATCCGTCTGTTTAACCAATAGACAATCATGTGCCGGAAAATATTCAATTAATAGAAGACATTAACACAGGATTAACAGAGTCAAATAAAAAAGGCCCCTTCCGGAGCCTTTTTGAAGAACAATTTTTATAGCTTCAATACTTATTTTTTATCATATACTCTTTTGGTTGTAGTTTCAGCACCATCCTGATTTGGTCTGGTTGATGTAACTGTAAGAGTTTTTGCATCAGTAAGAGTCCAAACTTCAGTTGTTTTGATTGTCCTTTCACCAAATGTACTTGAAGTAACAATTGTAAGAGCTTTGCCGTCAGCTGACCATGTAGCTGTTGATTTGCTTTCGCCTCTCTGTGTTGTGTTCACAGTTTCTTTACCGTCAAGAGTGTACTTTGTGGTAGTAGTTGTTGCAGTACCATCCTGTCCGGTTCTTGTTCTTGTAACACTAAGAAGGTTTGCTTCCTGAGTAGCTGTAAAGTCGCCGCCACCCATTCTGCCACCGCCGCCACCCTGACCACCTGCAGGAGCCGGAGTACTTTTTTCTACATTGGTAACCCAGCTGCCTGCGAAGTTGGTTTTGCCAGCCTGTGCATTAATCATTACAGGCGCAATAAGTGCCAGAACGATTGTCATTGATAAAAATCTCATAAAACTTTTTTTCATATTAAAGGAATTTAAGTGAGTTGATTTTGTATTAGACAACTAATCTAAGTTAATTATTCCGGATATTTCAAAAAAAATACGGTATATGCTTCACAACATATAATTCTTATCTTGAAAGGGAGTGCGTAGATTGAATAAAATTTTTAATGAGTATAGGGAATCGCCAATAAGTTTTCAGCAGCTACAGGTAGATCCTTCACTGTCGCTCAGGATGACAGGGCGTGGTGGGGGTACATAAGGGAAAGAAGTGCCGGTTCGATGAAAATCTTAAGTAGGGGATTTAATTTTTACGAACCGGCACTTCTTTCCCCGTAATGACCCCAATTATCTGTCATCCTGAGCGGTAGCGAAGGATCTCCAAGGCTTAGCAGGAAATTCATGTATTTCCCGGAGTTCAAAAATGTTGGGTTGAGACATATTTATATAAGTTTCCCGATACTCTAATATTTTTAATTAACTTTTGCGTTTAAATATGGTACTATGGACAGGAGAAAATTTATAAAGACCAGCACTGTTGCAGCAGGAGCATATGTAATAATTGAACCATCAATGTTTTCCGGAATTGTGAATCCTGAAGAGGAAACATGGTTCAGTAAACCAATGAGATGGGCACAACTAACACTTGTTGAAAACGATCCGGGAAAATTTGATCCTGACTTCTGGCTCAATTATTTTAAGAAAATTCATGCCGATGGAACAACTCTCAGCGCCGGTGGCATAGTAGCATATTACCCGACAAATATCCCTCTGCACCACAGAAGTAACTGGCTCGGTACAAGTGATCCTTTCGGATACCTGGTAGAAGGAAGCAGAAAATTGAATATGTCAATAATTGCGAGGACTGATCCCCATGCTGTTCGTCAGGATGTTTTTGATGCCCATCCCGACTGGATTTCAGTTACAGCTGAGGGCGAAAAAAGACGACACTGGGCGAATAAAGAACTGTGGGTAACCTGTGCCTTTGGTCCATATAATTTTGAGTTTATGAGTCTGGTGCATAAAGAGATAATGCAACGTTATCTGCCAGATGGAATCTTTTCTAACAGGTGGGCTGGTCATGGCATTTGTTACTGTGAACATTGCACCAAAAATTTCAAAGTCTTTTCAGGTCTTGATCTGCCGAAAAGCAGTGCCCGTTCTGACAAATCGTATCAGAAATACATGGAATGGAGCACAAACCGGTTAAAAGAGCTTTGGCTCCTGTGGGATGACATTATAAGGAAAGAGAAGCCCACATCGAGGTTTATTCCAAATGGATTTCCTGATAAAGTAATAACCGGCCAATTGTCTGATATAGTTTTCACTGACCATCAGGCAAGGAGCGGAAATACATTGCCATGGTCGAACGGAAAGGGGGCCAAGGAGTTACGTGCTTCAATAGGGATGAAACCCCTTGGAGGGATTTTCAGTGTCGGCGTGGAGGAACAATATAGGTGGAAGGATTCCGTGCAGACTGAAGCAGAAATCAGGATCTGGGTGGCTGAAGGCACTGCAAACGGGATGCGTCCATGGTTCACAAAGTTTTCAGGAGTTTTGTACGATAAACGGTGGCTCGATATTGTCGATAAAATCTACCAGGTACATTACAGATGTGAGAGTTATCTGAGAAATATAGTGCCGATGGCTCGTGTAGGAATGGTATTTACAGAACAAAACCGTAATTACGGAAGCGAATCGTGGCAACAGAGAAGCGGTGACCATGGTTCAGGAATGTATCATGCACTCATTGAGGCACGTATGCCATTTGAAATGGTAAATGACCGCCTTCTCGATGATGAACATCTTAAACAGTTCAGCCTGCTGATTCTTCCGAATATTGCAACTCTTTCGAAGGAGCAGAACGACCAGATAAGAAAATTTGTCGCAGCCGGAGGGAATATTCTGGCAACTTTTGAAACATCCCTTTACGATGAAGAAGGCAGAAAAAGGGTCGATTTCGGACTTGCCGACATATTCGGGGTTTCTTATGATAATGGTATTGAAGGACCACTCCAAAACAGCTATCTAAGGTTAAAGGAAGAGAAACCAGGTGGTAAATTTCATCCGGTTTTGAAAGATCTTGAAGATGCGTACAGGATAATCAATACGGTCAATAAAGTTAAGGTAATTCACCGGACCTCTTTCCCCGAGCCGGTAACCGTTATTCCATCATATCCCGACCTCCCGATGGAAGATGTTTATCCCCGGGTACCGGAAACGGATGACCGTGGCCTCTTTCTCAGGGATACAGGAAATAGCCGGATTGCCTATTTCCCCGGAGATATTGACAGGACCTTCTGGCAGATAATGAGCAATGATCATGGGAAACTGCTCCGGAACACAATCAGATGGGCACTAAATGAAGAGCCACGTATCGAGGTAAAAGGACCAGGTGTACTTGATGTCACTTTATGGAGACAAAAGAATTCAATGACAGCCCATCTTGTGAACTTAACTAACCCGATGATGATGAAGGGACCATTCAGGGAATTGATTCCTGTTAATGCAGAAGTAAGTATTACTATTCCTCAGGGCACCAAAGCCACTGCTGTCCGCCTTCTTGTCAGCGATGTTAACCCTTCTTTCGAATTAAAAGAAAACAGGATTATACTAAATGTACCACAGATTTTTGACCATGAGATAATTGGAATAGATTTGGGATAAAATCAAAAAAGGCTATCGACAATTATTAATATTAATACTATTGGGCTTGAAAATCAATTATTTGCCCCGGCCCTAAAGGGAGTAATTGATTTTCTTCGCACCCTTTAGGGTAAGGGGCTAACGAAGAAAATCAATAGGGCTTTATGCTTAATTTGTAAACTTCTTTACTTATGAACGAAACAAATATATTATGGCAACTACCAGACGAAAATTCATTACAACATCCATTGCAGGAGGCTTGGCTGCAACGCTGCCCGGTAAAGCATTTATCCCGGATTCTCCATTTCATATAACCGATGAGGTAAGAGGGAAATATTCAAAACTCGATGAAATACTAAAGAAACCGGTATTCAAAAAGGAGTTTTTTTCAACTCCGGTGATAATTGATACCCTTGAACTGCTGCGATATAAAAACAGCTTCATCTGCAGGGTCAGATCAAAAGACGGTGCCGAGGGGATCTCAGTCGGCCATAGTGGTCAGTTGAGAACCCTCTACCCCGTTTTCACAAATCTGCTTCAGCCATTTTTCATTAATAAGGATGCACGCGACCTGGATCTGTTGATTGAAAAGGTATATATCTATCAGCTCAACTTCAGGCTATCGGGAATGGCTCTCGGGGTGCCGCTTGCCACAATCGAATTTGCAATACTGGACATGATGGGACGAATAGCGAAGAAAACCATCGGACAGCTGATCGGTGATATAAATAATCCAAATGTTGCTGTTTACCAGGCAACCGAATACCGTGAAAAACCTGTTGCAGAATCTATGGAACTGATAAAGAGGGATGTAGCAGAATATAATGCCAAAGCTCTGAAAATCAAAGTTGGCGGACTAATGTTCGGTACTGCCGATATTAATGCAGTTGGTCCGGCTGGCAGGACAGAAACGATCATTCCACTGGTCAGGAAAACTTTCGGAGATGATATGGTTCTTTATGGCGACTCAAACGGATTCTATTCAGTACCGGAAGCAATCAGAGTAGGAAAAATACTTGAAGAGTATAAATTTCAGTTTTTTGAAGAACCTGTAATGTTCGACTGGTACGAAGAAACAAAACAGGTTGCCGATGCACTTTCAATACCTGTTGCCGGGGGAGAACAGGAGTATAGTCTTCATGGATTCCGGTGGCTGATCGCCAATGATGGTGTGCAGATAGTACAGCCCGATTATTTCTATTTTGGAGGTATGATACGCGCAATGAGGGTTGCCATGATGGCAAACGCTTTTGGGAAAAAATGTACTCCGCATATGACGGGTGGTGATCTGGGATTTCTGTATATGATTCAATTAGTATCAGCATTACCAAATGCTTTACCTTACCATGAATTTAAAGGATTTAAAACTGATATTATTTATGAATGTAAAACTTCACCCCTGAAAAGCGAAAATGGCGTGGTAAAGGTGCCAACAGGTCCGGGTTCAGGTGTGGAAATTGACCCGGAATTTATAAGGAAATTCCAGACTGTTCAGGGATGACAGAAAGTTTTAATTAAATTGCAGCACTAAAGATTCAATAATTCATTTTACATATATGATTACTCTGGGAATTCAAAGTGCCATTCTGGGCGATCTCTCTTTTGACGAGCTCATAGATTTTGCATCTGATAACGGATTCTCCTGTGTCGAAATGATGTGCTGGCCAAAGGGACAGGCTAACAGGAAATATGCAGGTGTAACTCATATTGATGTTGGCACACTTGATGATAATGAGATCAGCAGGATCAATAATAAGCTTAAAGATAGAAATGTATATATCTCAGGACTAGGCTATTATCCCAATCCGCTTGATCCTGACAAAGAGAAATCAGATTTCTATATCGCTCATATTAAAAAAGTTATCGATGCTGCAGCCAGGCTTAATATTGGTATAATGAATACTTTTATTGGTGCCGATTCATCAAAACATGACGATGAGAACTTTGATAAATTCAGGCAGATCTGGCCACCCATTATCAGGTATGCAGAGGAGAAAAATGTTAAAATAGGAATTGAAAACTGTCCTATGTTTTTTACAAGGGATGAATGGCCTTCGGGGAACAACCTGGCACACTCACCTGCATTATGGAGGAGAATGTTTGAAGCAATTCCATCCAAAAACTTCGGATTGAATTATGATCCCTCCCACCTAATATGGCAGATGATGGATTATGTAAAGCCAATTTTCGAATTCAGGGAAAGGATTTTCCATGTGCACATAAAGGATGCCAGGGTTCTGTGGGAAAGAATAAATGAAGTTGGAATACTGACAACTCCGCTTAATTACCATACTCCAAAACTCCCCGGATTGGGAGATATTAACTGGGGAAAATTCTTTTCAGCACTTTACGAGGTCGGTTTTAACGGCAGTGCCTGTATAGAGGTTGAAGATAAATCCTTTGAAGGATCGCTTGAAAACAGAAAAACAGCACTCCTTCAAAGCAGAAACTACCTTCGTCAGTTTATAACCAAATAAATCAATAACCTTACAACACAATAACTAAATAACCAATGAAAAAAACAATCCTTGCACTATCAGTAATTTTGATTTTTTCCAATTTCTCAGCACCACAGAAAAAAGAATCTCTTTTCAACGGAAAAGACCTAACCGGATGGAAGATCTACGGCACAGAAAAATGGTACGTTGAAAATGGTCTTCTTGTTTGCGAAAGTGGTCCAGATAAGAAATACGGTTACCTGGCAACTGAGAAATTCTACAAAAACTTCGACATTACAGTTGAATTTCTTCAGGAAGCCAACGGGAACAGCGGTCTCTTTTTCCGTTCAACAATTGAGGGAACAAAAATTGCAGGCTGGCAGTGTGAGGTGGCTCCGCAGGGAAATGACACAGGTGGTATTTATGAATCTTACGGAAGAGGCTGGCTCAAACAGATTGAAGAAGAAAAAGAGAATATTCTTAAACCTGAAGAATGGAATAAACTGCGTCTCCGGGTCGAAGGCGACAGAGTGCAGACCTGGCTTAATGGGCAGCCAATGGTTGATTTTGCAGATGAAAAAATCGGTAAAGCAAACGGTTCAATTGCTCTCCAGATCCACGATGGAGGAGGTATTAAAGTCAAATGGCGCAATCTAATTATTCAGGAGCTTTAGAAAGATGGTTCACCCCGGACTTGATAAGAAACTGGCGGGAGTTATCCGATATCTCAGGAAGAACAATTTCCTCAGCATAATTCTTCCTGTTGTTATAGGTGTACTGGCTATTATCTGGTTTCTGATCAGGGTAATACCAAAACCTTCAAGGGCATCATACCCATGCATGAAACTGGCCTATCCGCTGATGTCCGGACTTGTAATTTGGTTATTGGGAATAACCGGTATCTACACTTCATTCAAACTAATAGTAAAGTACATTTCAGTCAGGAAATATATTTTTGCATCAATATCAGTTTTGTCTCTTCTCATTTTTGGTATCATTCATATTACTCTGCAGACCGGATCTGTAGCAGCAAGTCCGGAGTACAAGGATCCTGTCCATATTGCCAATGAGCCTTTTGGTGAAGCAACCGGAATAGTTCCCGGTCGGGTTATCTGGAACTGGAACCCGGAGGCAACAAATGAGAATTGTACAAATAATATGAATATCGCCGATGGCTATTTTCTGGATAAGAATAATAATCAGGATGTTATAGATAAAATGCTATCGGATGTCATGAACTCTGTTTCGGACAGAAAGAATATCAAAGAATCATGGAATGCCCTCTTCACACACTTCAATAGTAAGAAAGGAAGAGGTGAAACCGGATATAAAAATGATCAGACAATTTTTATAAAAGTTAATTACGGTTGTGCCAACTGGAACACTAAACCCGATCTGACAAGAAAAGACGGATCAAAAGGATATGCTGAAACTTCGCCACAGCTGATTTTGTCTCTGCTCAGGCAGCTGGTGAATACTGCAGGTGTTCCCCAGGAGAGGATTTTTGTTGCCGACCCTATGGCTCACATTTATTCAGATGTTTTTGATATACTCCACAACGAATTTCCCGATGTAAAATATGGGGATAAGGCAAGTACTTCAACAGCAATCGGCCGTACTCTGCTTACTCCTGAGAAGACGCCTGCACTGATTTATTCCGATAAAGGTACTGTCCTGACAAAACCATCCGATTGTCTTTATTCTGAAATGCAGAATGCTGATTATCTTATAAATATATCTGCCCTGAAGGCACATGGATGTGCGGGTGTTACATTCACAGCCAAGAACCATTTTGGTTCAATAGCGAGCAATACTGCTTCACATCTGCATGCTGCACTTGTCGGGTCAAGGAACGACCAGCCTTACAGGGTTGATTACGGTATGTACAGGATACAGGTTGACCTTATGAGCAGTAAATACCTGGGAGGCAATACATTATTATATATTGTTGACGGATTATGGGGTGGAACAGAGGCTACTGAAACCCCAGTAAAATGGCAGATGCCACCATTTAATAATGACTGGCCAAGTTCGCTTTTTGCTTCACTCGACCCCGTAGCCCTCGAATCGGTCTGCTTCGATTTTTTAAGGTATGAAACAAAAATCGGTCTCCCTCAATGGAAAAACAGGGCAAACATGGCTCAGGGTGTGGATGATTATCTTCACCAGGCAGCTTCAAAGGAAAACTGGCCAAAAGATATTACTTATGATCCTGATAACAGTGGAAAACCAATCAGCAGTCTCGGCATTCATGAACACTGGAACAATCCGGTGGAGAAAAACTATTCCAGAAATCTTGGTAAATCTACAGGTATTGAGTTAGTTAAGATTTCTGCTGTTAAGTAGTTCCTGATTTATTTCGTCAAAGTGTAAAACTCATATCTTATTGTCCACTCGGTAACTTCACCCGGTTCAGCTTTTATTTTGATATATGGTTCAGGACAAAGTGTCGTTGCACAGTTCCAGTAATTTAGTTTCTGAAATGGTCTGTCGCATCTTATCCTTACACCTGCACCTGTTTTTCGGTTTTCAATTCTGATATCATAATCCTTTGGATCAGGTCCAAACCCTTTCATCTCACCGCAAAATACTGTTTCTCCGTCTTTTACAGTCCGGAGGAACTGAATACTATTGTCTTTAATTTCAGCCAGCTCTCCGATACCCTGACCGGTGCCTGTAATATTGAATGGGAACTTAATTATAAAATCAGGACCAATCGGCTGATTATCAATAACAAAGAAATTATGATCATAAGCACTTGTTTCAATCGTTTTTGTTCCTGTGTTTTTAAGTGTATGATGAAGTACAAGTTCGGGCTTATCTTTTGTAAGACTGACTGTTTTCTCATAGTGATATGAGTAGATTTTATCGTTGAGATCATGAATAAATAATACCTGGTCTGATTGTTTTTTCACACTCCATGTACCGGCATTTACCACAGGATAAAGTCTGCTGAAAGTGTATGGCTTATCATCAGGTTTTGTGAGTACACCCACTCCTATCTTGATGAAATTCTCTCCTGGCTTTGTTTCCGGATAGTCCAGTGCAACGAACTCTTCAACCGGACCCATGATAACATCATGTATTTCAGGACTATATTTTGCGAACCACTGTCCAAAATAACTGTGTCCTTTATATTCAAGTACAGGCATATTGCCTGACCAGTCGAACCGGGTACCCCTGTAATATCCTTTCTTTGCATCGGGAAGATAAAATTTTGCATTTATTATACCATTTGTAATCTCTGCCTGTGGAATCTTCATAAACGGTAATGCGCTGATTGTCAGTCCGGATAAAAAATAATATAGTCTTTTCATACCTTTTAATTTTACTGTTAATATATTAACACAAGAATATTTTGTCAACCGTTCTTTGCCACTGCTTCAATTAGTCCTCTTATGTAACCTGCTGCATACAGGCTCCCAAGTGCACTGTAGCCCGGGCTTTGGTTACTGTCTCCAGCCATTGTCGGCACATGATCGGGACGTAATGGACCCTGAAAACCTGTTTCAATATAAGCTTTCATGGCAGCATACATATCTATCTGGCCTTCATCATGAAAGGTCTCTTCAAAATTCATTTTCCCTCCCCTCACATTTCTGAAATGTACAAAATGAATCAGTTGCTTATTGCCAAATTCCCTGACAAGTGTTGGAATATCTTCACCCATAAGTGAAAAATTTCCCTGGCACATTGTAATCCCGTTATTAGGACTGGGGTATATAGCAGCCATTCTTCTGAAAGCATCAGCTGTTGTCATAATTCTTGATATGCCCCTGATGCTCTCGACCTGGGGATCATCGGGATGCATCGCAAGTTTTATTCCGGCCTTTTCTGCTTCAGGAACAACAGCCTTCAGGAAGTATTCAAGGTTTTTCCAGAGACTCTCTTTGGATACATCCCCATATTTTGTAAGGGTGTTATCCTTAATATCCTCATAATCAAATGCTGTAACAAGCGCTCCTCCCCTTCCCGGACGATCAGTTGTGGTACGTGCCCAGCTGATAACCGGCATCCAGTTATAACAGATTGTATCTATACCAGCCTTTGAGAGATTCTTCATCAGGGTTATGAAGTTTGAGATCTCCTGATCCCTTCCTTCAAGGCCAAGCTTAGTTTTTTCACCAAGTGATGGCGGACCCTCAATCACTTCAAGTTTTAATCCTGCTTTTTCCCAGACATTTTTTACAGCAGAAACTGCCTCAAGATCCCATGAATTAACATTCTGCAGACCTGCCATCCGCGGATTTATTCCACCAACTGCGCCAAGCACATTTAGCTGCTTGCCGAACTCAGCCTTTCTCTTTTCAGCTTCCAACCCTCCGAAATAAGCGAAACACATTTTAATCCCTGCGTCGGGAATATACTCTTTTGATTTAACCTTTTTCTTCGGTAGCATATCATGTAAAACAGAATCACCTGTCAGTCCTGAAACCGATGAATTCATTCCGATAACCGACAGAGCAGCCAGTGCTGTTCCTTTTTTGAGAAAATCCCTTCTATTATTCTTCATCTTATATAGTTCTGATTATCAAGGTTTAATTATTGTTCCATCACTCGATCTCACCTGCCAGTTCGAACGTGTGTTTATCGGATATTTTGCTGCTTCCTTTTCATTTATATCAACTCCAAGTCCGGGCACCTCATTTACCGACATATAACCTTTATTCATTGTAGGGCAACCTGAAAAAACCGATTGAAGCTTTTCTGAGAAACTAACCGATTCCTGAATCCCAAAATTCCAGACCGCCAGGTCCATATGGCAATTCGCAGCATGGCCCACAGGAGATACATCACCCGGTCCGTGCCATGCAGTTCGTATGTTGAACCACTCACCCAAACGAGCTATTTTCATAGCAGGTGTTATTCCACCAATCTGCGAAACATGAACCCGAATATAATCGAACCACTGGTTTACCATAGGCATTTTGAACTCATTAACATTATTGAAAAGTTCACCCATTGCAATTGGCACAGATGTGGTAGCCCGAAGCTGTTTGAACCACTCCATGTTCTCGGGAGAAAACGGATCTTCAATAAAGAAAGGATTATATTCCTCCACCCTTTTTATAAGATTAATTGCATCTATCGGTTGAACCCGTTCATGAATATCATGAAGCAGTTCAACTTCCTCACCACATGCTTTACGTACTGCTTCGAACATTTTCGGGACCGAATTAAGATAAGCTCTCTGATCCATGAAATTATCGGTTGCACCACCAAAGCCCACCTCTTTAAAGTCAGGCTTGGATCCCAAAGTTCCAACCCCGCCATAACCACCAAGCTGGATCCGGATATGCCTGAATCCCTGTTCCATAAAGCGCTTTACGGATTGGACTACCTCTTCATTTGTCCGGCCGCTGGCATGAGTATAGCATGGAACAGCAAACCTGGCTTTTCCTCCAAGCAACTGAGGTACAGGCATTCCGGCGCGTTTGCCTTTGATATCCCATAAAGCCTGATCTACACCACTTAGCGCATTATTCAAAACCGGACCATTCCTCCAGTAAGAACTGACATAAGCCCCCTGCCACATATCTTCAATATTATCAACATCTTTGCCTGTGCAAAAATCATTCAGGTAACTATTAATTGCAGTTATAACGACCTCAGCACGCTGGGTAAAGGTAGCACATCCCAATCCATATAACCCCGGTTCGGTTGTTTCAACTTTAACAACAATAAGGTTTGATCCAGCAGGAGCAGTGGCTATTGCTTTCACGCTTTTTATTTTAACGGGAGCCATCCCGCTTGCGTAAGAGGGCTTTACATAATTTTCAGCCCTGGCAAATGGCGCACCGAATAGTCCCAACAGTCCGGCAGTTGAACCGGCAGCCAGAAGTTTCATTGCATCGCGGCGGCTGGTTATTGGTTTAGATTCAGAATTTTTCATCTTTTGTTTTTTAGAATGAATAAAATTACAATAAAACCATCAAAAATTCATCAACATTGGCGTTTAGAATGAATTATTCATAAACTTAGTTAAGATGCTCTATTCCTTTGTGTTCCTTTGTGCTGTACTTTGTGTTCCTTCGTGGTAAAAAAAAGCTTAACCACAAACCTGCATGCCGGTAGGCAGGGGCGCACTAAGGATTACACAAAGGATCACAAAGGTTTATGAATAAAGCAGGTTAGATCTGTTAAATAGATAAAATTAAATATGTCATTTCTCCTCACAATTACGTAAATTTGGATAGTTCGTTCTGATCATAATACTTAAATATCATGAAAAAACTATCAAGAAGAGAATTTCTGGGCAAAAGTGCACTTGGGATCGGATCGGTTGTTCTGGCATCCCGTCTCCCTGTTGAGGCATATGGTTCTGAACCTCCGAAACCCGTTAAAATGCCGCTGGGATTTCAGGTCTGGACTGTAAAGGATAAGCTGATTAAAGATTTTCCGGGAACATTAAAAGAGATTGCGGGTTTAGGATATAAATCCGTTGAGATGTGTTCTCCTCCCGGATATGAGAGTTCTGGGTTTGGACCACTGATGAAGCTGACAGCCAAAGAGATGAAGAAGATAATTAACGATGCCGGACTCTCTTTTGACAGCACTCATTATGGAATGTCGGAACTGAGAAAGCAGCTCGATGAACGGATTGCGTTTGCCGGAGAATCGGGTCAGAAACAGATGATACTCTCCAGTTTCGGATTACCAAAAACGGCAACTATGAGCGATTGGATGAAAGCTGCTGATGAGCTTAATACAATTGGAATGAAAACAAAACAATCGGGAATTCAGATTGGCTTTCACAACCACCATGCCGAATTTGAAAAAATAGATGGTACACTCATTTATGATGAATTGCTCAAACAGTTTGATCCTGACTATGTTAAGATGCAATTCCAGGTTGCAGTTATCAGCATCGGATATAAAGCTTCGGACTATTTTACAAAATACCCGGGCAGATTCATCTCCGCACATCTTGCTGACTGGTCACCAACTGAAAAGAAAAATGTAACCCTCGGAAAGGGAATTGTTGATTGGAAAGAATTTTTCGCCGCGATCGATAAAGGTGGTGTTAAGAACATCTTTGTCGAAATGGATATAGAAACTTTTAAAGATAGTGCAACATTCATTAACTCCGGTCTTTAGGCCGGAGATAACCTAATCAAAATACTTTAAAAATGGCACGTTCAAAACAAATTAATCGTCGTGAATTTCTGGGATCAGCCGCAGCTGCTTCCCTCGCTATTACAATTGTTCCCCGTCAGGTTCTTGGTGGTAAGGGTTATATAGCCCCAAGTGATAAAGTAACTCTTGGATACATAGGATGCGGAACACAGGGTTTGAGAGAGATGGCATCTCTCATTGCAAATCCGGCATTGCAGATCGTTGCCGTATGCGACCCTAACAAATTCACCACCGATTATGTGGACTGGTCAGCCAATGATGTCAGGAATGGTATCAGAAAGGCATTAGGCGATAATACCTGGGGTGAAGCAATAAAAGGTATTCCCGGCGGAAGGGACATCGGTCAGGAATTTGTCCAGAAATACTATGGAAAAGCCAAAGATTCAGGCACATACAAAGGATGTGCATCTTATGAGGATTTCAGGGAATTGCTTGAAAAAGAAAAAGACCTGAATGCTATAAAAATCATGACTCCTGATCATTTGCATGGAACTGTTGCAATTGCATCCCTTAAAAAAGGGAAACATGTGGTAACTCATAAACCAATTGCCAACAGGATGCATGAAGCAAAACTTCTGATCGATACTGCTAAGAAAACCGGTCTGAGCACACATCTTCTTGCCTGGAGTAACAGACCTGATTATCTGATCATCAAAAAGTGGATTGACGAAGGAAAAATCGGAAAACTAAAAGAGATTCATAACTGGTCCAACAGACCTGTGTGGCCACAGTGGCAGGCAAATCCGGTTGAAACTGTTCCGGTACCAAAAAACTTTAACTGGGATCTCTGGCTTGGACCTGTTCCTGACCGTCCTTATCATCCTAATTACACACATGCAGTGTTCCGTGGGTGGTATGACTTTGGCGCAGGAAGTATTGCAGATATGGGGCATTACAGCCTTTTCCCGTTATTTCTTGCGCTCGGAATAAATAAACCGGCAATCAGCGCCGAATCATATGCCACAACAACATGTGCCCTGCAAAACAATGTATCCGTAGGGGTTAAAAATGATGTGGCTTTTCCTTTATCCTGCATGGTAAGATTTAAGTTTGAAGCACAGCCAACACTTCCTGCTTTCGACCTGTATTGGTACGATGGAGGTATGAGACCATTCCCCACACCGGATCTGGAAGCTGTAGGGAAAACATTTGAAAGGGAAGGAATGATGTTTGTGGGTGAAAAAGGAAGAATAGTAGCCGGATTCAGAGGAGAGAAACCTGTGCTTTATGCAAATGGAACAACTGCGGTGGGAGAACCGGTAACTGCAGCAAGTCTCGCACAGGATAGTAACGATGTATGGATCAACTCATTCAGGAACAATACCCAGTCCCCGGGTAGTTTTCTATATGCCGGACCGGTAACTGAAACCATACTTTTGGGTGGAGTAGCATTGAGGGCAGGTAAAAAGGTTGAATATGACACAGTTAATATGAAAATCAGCAATCTGCCGGATGCGAACAAGTACCTCGTAAGGGAGTATCGTAAGGGTTGGGAACTTTAGGTGATTTAATGCTCGTTATCAGTCAATAAGGAGGTTATGATTTAGTAATAGTGAACAGAATCATTGATTTCTGACTTTTTTTTCTGATATTGCAGCATCGAATAATGTAGATAAAATATAACCAAACAATTAAATTATGATCAGACGTATTTTTTCATTAGTAATGATTGCTGCGATTTTTACATCATGCGGCAATACCGGTAAGAAGGAAGTTTCCGCAACAGCTGAAGGAACAGAAAATGCTGTTAAAGTGGAATTTGCATCTCTTGTTGAAAACCCCGACAATTTCGTAGGGAAAAATATTGTAGTTTCTGGCAAAGTTGTACATGTATGCACCGTAAGTGGCAAAAAATTATTTATTGTTGGTGAAAATCCTGATGTCAGGCTATTTATTGCAGCCGGAGAAAATATGCCAAAATTTCCTTTGGAACTTCTTGGAAGCGAAGTTACAGTTGAAGGTACTATTACAAAAGCAGGAGGAGCACCCGCAATGGCAGCCGGTGAAAACCATGCAATGCAAGTTGCGGAAGCCAAGGCTGCACCTATGGCTGCAGACACCTGCGAAACAGAGACAGCTCTTGCAAAACAATCTTCACTTGCCAACATTATCATGGACTACAAAAGCCATACTGTAAAATAGAAAATATTAAAATTTGAAATTATGTAGGGACATGCCATTGCATGTCCCTTATTTTAGACATGCCGTGGCATGTCCCTACATTTAATAATACCCGAATGAATCTCTCTAAAATGAACCGGATCACACATCGTGATATAGGGTATCTTATTGCCGGACTAACAATTATTTATGCTATCTCCGGTATTGCACTCAACCATAAAAACAACTGGAATCCAAATTACATCTTTGTTATCAGGACATTTAAGACAGAGGTTCCTGTTGCGAGAGAAACGTTTAATGATGAAGTTGCAAAAAGCATTCTCAGAAGCATAGGTGCTGATCAGGAATATAAGACATTTCATTTCCCGTCAGGAAACAAAGTTACAATGTTTGTCGATGGCGGCTTTGTACAGCTAAACACGGTTACAGGCGAAGGAGCAGTAGAAATAATCAGTAAAAGACCGTTATTTTACCAGATCAATTTTCTCCATTATAACCCTGGCAAATGGTGGAAATATTTCAGTGATATCTTTTGCCTGGCACTCATAATGGTTACAATAACCGGACTTTTTATAATTAAGGGCAAAAACGGTATAACTAAAAGGGGAGCGATCCTGACAATAATCGGAATCCTTCTCCCCTTAATTTTTCTGTTAATTTATAAATAAGGCTTTAGGCGTCGGGCATCAGGCATCAGGTAAAAAGTCAGATACCTATTGCCTGTTGCCTGTTTCCTGTAACCTATATCTTTTTCAGCGCCTCCAGCACTCTTGCAGGTGTCATCGGCATCCTGTAAAGTCTTGCTCCGGTAGCATCATAAATTGCATTGGCAATTACAGCGCCGATAACAACTATAGCAGGTTCGCCTCCGCCCTGGGGAGCCTTGTCTTTCCTGTCAAGAATTACAGTGTCTATTTTAGGAAGCCAGGAGAATTTCGGAATATTATAAGTATCAAATCCTCTGTCGATAATTTTACCTCCTTCAAAGAAAAGTTCTTCTGCAAAAGTATATCCCAGCCCCATCATTATACATCCTTCCATCTGAATGGTGGCTCCTTCAGGATTAACACACAAACCCATATCCTGTGCACAGGCAATTCTTAAAACAGTCACCTTACCGGTAGCTCTGTCTACCTTTACCTCAGCCATATGAGCCACCCATGTTCCGGCATCGGTACCGACTGCCACTCCGATGCCCCGTCTGCTTGGAGACTTAGCGGCAACATAACCGAATTTTTCAGCTACCGCTTTAAGGCAGCCGATCATCTTTTCGTCTTTAAGGTTTTTCAGACGGAATTCAAGAGGATCAATTCCCGCTGCAGAAGCCATAATATCAATCTGAACCTCACGTGCAAAAGTATTTGTATTTGCATTAGGTCCACGCCATGGTCCGGTACTGAACGGATGAACCGGAGGTGCCTCCCTGTTGCGGCTATAGTCGGTTGTCTTTGCGTTCGGAACATCATAGAGTGTTTCGGAACCTCTTGTGCCGGCAAAATATACATGATAATCCCAGAGTTTTATCATTCCCTCTTTATCAATTCCCGACTTAATTTTTATTACTGCTGCAGAATGAAAATTATCATAGAAAAACTCCTCATCACGCGTCCATAAAACCATAACCGGTTTACCGGCAAGTTTAGCCAGCTTTGCAGCCTCAATGCCCTGCTGATAAGCACTCTTTCCACCGAAACCACCACCCACAAACGGGACTATCACCCTTACCTTATCGAGAGTCAATCCAAGTTCCCTTGAAAGTGCATCCTGTAATGGATAAGGTGTCTGGGTTGCGGCCCAAACAGTCATTTTGCCATTTTCCAATTGCGCAAGAGCAGTATGGGTTTCCATCGGGGCATGTGCCAGATACGGATCGTGAAATTCCGATTCAAAAATCTTTTCGGATTGCTGACGTCCAATCTCGAGATCTCCCTTTGTTCTGCCTACATTGGCCCTTGAATCAACCTTAAGCATCCATTCAAAAATTGTTTTATCGTTAACAGGCATCTCATTGAATGAGTATTCTGCTTTTATTTTAGAGAGAGATGTGCCGGCTTTTTCCCAGCTTTCATGCAAAACAGCTACCAGATCTCCCTGGCGAATAATTTTTACGCCCGGATCCTTTTCTGCCTCAGAATAATTTACCGTAGTAAGTTTTGCACCATGCGACGGTGGCCTGAGTATTCTTGCATAGACCATACCCGGAAGTTTCATGTCGCCGGTATATTTTGCAGCTCCCGTAACTTTCAGATTAGCATCGCTGTGAATGTAAGATTTGCCTACATACGTGAATTTAGTATAATCCTCCGGAGTTGGTTTTACATCAAGGAATTTTTCAATTCTCTTACCCTTGGCCAGTTGACCATAACTCGCTGAATTTTTAGAATTCTTTGTATCGGTTATAATCCCTTCTTTTACTTCAAGTTGTGTTGCAGGAACTCCCAGCTGCACAGATGCGAGATCCAGAAGCACGCCTCTGGCTTCCGCTGCTGCTGCCCTCATTGCAGGACCAAAGCCCCTTGTAGTCATTGATCCCCAGGTACCTCCGTCCCATGGACAAAGATCCGTATCACCCATAACCATCTTAATTTTTTCAAGAGGAACATTCAACTCATCTGCCATCATCTGTGGCAGGGAGGTAATGATGCCCTGTCCCATTTCAATTTTTCCTGTAAAACAGGTTACCATGCCATCCCCGGCAATCGACAGAAATGCATTATAGTCTTTGGGCAGGCTTCGTGCCTGATCTCCCGGAAGTCCCAGTAAATCTATCGCACCCCAAGGCCGGAAAAAGATTATTATACCGCTCCCGAGAATTTTGAAAAAGTCACGTCTTGGTATTCCACTGCGCCCTGTGGATGCAGATTTATCAATATTTGCCATTGCTTCTTTTTTCATGCTTATTTCCCTCCTTTCATTTCAGTGGAAGCCGTCTTAACAGCCTCAACGATCCTTACATGAGCGCCACAACGGCATAAATTATCTTCCATTCCTTCCTTTATCTGCCCTGTAGTCGGAGAAGGATTTTTAAGTAACAAACCAGTTGCATTCATGATCATCCCGGGTGTACAGAAACCGCACTGCAGCGCATCATGCTCAACGAATGCTTTCTGAACAGGGTGTAACTTTCCATTGACGGAAAGACCTTCTATTGTAACCACTTTTTTACCGGCAACTTCCCCAACGGGGATCTGGCAGGATCTTACAGCTTCATTGTCTATTAATACAGTACATGAACCACAGAATCCCATTCCGCAGCCATACTTGGTTCCTGTAAGCCCGAAATGATCACGCAGCACCCACAAGAGTGTCTGTGCAGGATCGAGCAGGGCTTCAGTTTTTTTTCCATTTAACTGAAAAGCAATCTTCTGTTCCATAATTACATTTTTTGATTAATTTCCTTTAAATATTCTTCATAAGTATCAAAGTCCCTGAGTATTTCCTGATCCTCCGTCTCAACCTCCAGAACGTCGTCAGGGAAGAGTTGTGCCAATGATCTCAGGCCTTCATTATCGTTAAGATCCTTAATTTTGTAAAAGTACTTTCTTCCTATCATCAGCGGGTGTCCGCGCTTTTTATTATTAACCGGTATAACAATCTCTTTTTCAGATGAATTAAATGCTTCTATTACTGTGTTTGTTACTCCGGAAGTTATAAATGGCTGATCGCCCTGAAAAACCAAAACAGCATTGCAATTCACGGGTATATTTATAATTCCGCATTTCACTGATGAAAGCATTCCAAGTTTGTAATTATCATTATAACAGAGTATTACATTCGATTTTATAATCAATTCCGTAATCTTCTCCTTCTCTGCCCCCAAAACTACCAATGTATTATCGATATTCGATCCGGTAACATTTTCAATAACCCTCTCCAGCATACTCTTTCCGTTAAAGTTAAGAAGCATTTTCGGAAATCCCATTCTTTTTGATTCCCCTGCTGCAAGTATTATCGCCCAGATCTCTCCCATTCTTAAATTCTATTTACTCCCGATTTCGGATTTCGGATTGCGGATTGCGGATTTGCTGAGCCTGTCGAAGCACCGACTTCGGTCTTCCGTCTTCCGACTTCCTGCTATTCTTCACCATTACCAGCTGGGCAGCAATACTAACTGCAATCTCCTCTACTGTTTGCGATTTTATCTCAATGCCAACAGGCGCATAAATTGTATTCCACTGGGAATCAGTCGCCCATCCATTGTCGATAAATTGTTTTCGCATTTCTGCAATCTTCTTTCTGCTGCCGATCATACCTGTATATGCCAAACCGGCACCTATGCATGGTTTTAATGCTGCGGCATCATCTTTATGTCCGCGAGTAACTATTACAACATAAGTATCATCGCTTTTTTCAATACTAAGCATCGCTTCCCCGATATTACCGACAATTATATGGCTGGCATCAGGTAAATTATAACTGTTAGCATATTCCGGACGGTCATCTATCACTGTTACTTCAAAGCCCAGCATAATTCCCAGATGAGAAAGTGATCTTCCGATGTGGCCTGCTCCGGCAATTATCAGTCTGGGTAAGGGAAGAACCGGCTCAAGATAAAATATTGAAGCAGGTTTCTCACCGGTTAAAGACAATTTCAATTCTCTGTAATCTGAAGGGTCAGCTTTTGTAATAATTGAATTTACTTCCGGTTCTATCTTCTCCATAAACTCAACCGGTATTTCCGGTTTATTATGACTGTCCATCCAGTACCGGTTTATAAGTACATTATCTTCTGTAAAATTGGTTACCATAGTTATAAGTACACCGGGTATTCTTTTCGAGAGAGATCTTTTCACCTTTTCAAAAACGGAGTAATAATTCAGGAGATTCGAATCAATCAATATTCGTATCTGGCCACCGCAAATTGCCTGATCAACATCGGTAATATTATTTGCAAGATTGAAATCTATATGATATGATTTTTTCGATATTATTGATTCGCTGACCAGTTTCTGAACTGAGCCCTCAACAATTCCTCCTCCTACCGTACCAGCTATCAGACCCTCTTCGCTGAATAACGCCGAGCTCCCCGGTTTCTGAGGTGTGGATCCCTCAGCTGAAGTTACTGTAGCAAGTACCAGTGGTGAATTACCGGATTGATTTTCAAGAATCTGAAGGTAAATATTTTTCATTCAGCCGGGATATTTCTATATTAGGTTTCTACCAGAAAGGGTCTTTTAACAAATATAGGAGAAATTGATTTATTATCTCTAATTTTATGCATTATACAATACTATTTAACCGCAAAGCACACAAAGTATTAGCAAAGCACGCAAAGGCATATAGCTGTATTAATTTTCTTTGCGATCTTTGCATTCTAAGCTTAGCGTCCTTTGCGGTTAATGGATTTAGTTTTTAAATAACCAATTTAAAAGAAATTATATTAATTGAATCATGAAATCAATAATTTCCAAAATCTCATTGTTTGCCTCTATAATTATTATACTGATTACCTGCAAATCGCCTGTAAACAACCAGGTTCAGGAAGAACCGGATACCGACTGGATAGAGGAGCTAACAATTGTTCAGCTTCAGGATGGTTATAAGAATAGTAAATATACTGTTACAGAGATAGTTAACATCTATATCGACCGGATAATAGAAATAGATAAAAACGGACCGGGGCTTAATTCAATAATAGAAATAAATCCGGATGCCCTTCAGATTGCACAGGAACTTGATGCAGAACTGGCAGCCGGTAAAAGCAGAGGTCCAATGCATGGCGTCCCTGTAATATTAAAAGACAATATTGATACCCACGATAAAATGCCAACTACTGCCGGAGCCACAGTGCTGAGAAACTCATTCCCTTCTGCCGACAGTTTTGTGGCTAAAAAACTACGTGAAGCCGGCGCGGTAATTATCGGAAAATCAAATCTGAGCGAATGGGCAAATTTCCGTGCAATGATGTCGTCGAGTGGATGGAGCGGTGTTGGCGGACAAACGAAGAACCCTTATGTTCTCGATCGGAATCCCTGTGGTTCGAGCTCCGGATCAGGTGTTGCAGTTGCTGCAAACCTCTGCATGGTGGCTATCGGAACTGAAACTAACGGTTCAATTGTTTGCCCTTCAAATAATAATGGAATAGTTGGAATAAAACCGACTGTCGGACTGATAAGCCGGTCAGGGATAATTCCGATAAGCTTTACTCAGGATACACCAGGTCCGATGGGAAGAACAGTTGAAGATGCGGCAATTGCACTGGGTGCCCTGACAGGTGTCGATACTTCTGATTCCAAAACAGTTGCATCAGAGGGAAAATCACACACTGACTATACAAAATTTCTAAAGAAAGATGGACTTTCCGGAAAACGAATAGGTCTTCTTAAAAAATCGATGGGCTTTTCAGATAAGGTGGATATACTTATGAATGAAACAGTTGCATTTTTACGGGCAAACGGCGCTGAGGTTATAGAGATTGAATTCCCGAAAGGGGAAAATTATGAAGATGCCTCTTTTGAAGTCATGCTTTTTGAATTTAAAGATGGCTTGAATAAATACTTTGCCGGACTGGGAGATAAGGCTCCTGTAAAAAGCCTCAATGAACTGATCGAGTTTAATAAATCTGACAGTATCGAACTGAAGTTTTTTGATCAGAAATTGCTTGAACTCGCAGAAAAGAAAGGGCCGGTTGAAGCACCTGAATACAAGAAGGCTCTGGCGCTCATGTTAAGAGCAACGCGCGAAAATGGAATAGATAAAGTTATGAATGCTAATAAACTGGATGCAATTTTAGCACCAACCGGCTCCCCGGCATGGAAAACAGATCTCCTTCTTGGTGATCATTTTACAGGTGGCAGCTCTTCACTCGCAGCAATATCAGGCTATCCTGCAATTACAGTTCCTATGGGTTTTGTAGATGATCTGCCGGTTGGAGTTACTTTTTTCGGTAAGGCATGGAATGAACCGCTTCTGCTCGAAATAGCATACAGCTACGAACAGGGAACCCGGCACAGAAGAGCGCCAAAGTATATTGTTTCAGACTGATCAGCTATACGCTGTGAAAATACGGGCTGTTTCGCAAAGTAATCGTGAGCAGCCTTTTCTTATTTAGTTTCTTCTTTTGTTTCAGTGCTTTTCTTTTCAGGCTCATCTTCAACACGTGATGCCTTCTTGAATTCTTTCATACCCTGTCCGATCCCTTTCATTAGTTCAGGTATCTTACGTCCGCCAAAAAGAAGTACCACAACAAGCAAAATCAGAATGATCTCAGTAGCTCCAAAATTTCCCATCTTCTTAAAATTAGGTTAATGGTCAAAGTTAAGTATAGTATCAGTTATAACCAAACCAAAAAGGTTAATACAAACTGTTAAAAAATCCTAAAACTGACATCTGCCATATTTGTTGCCTGAATAAATACTACCTTTAATCCTGGAATCACAAATTTGCGTGAAACTCAATCCTATGAAGAAAATTTTTATTTTATTACTGATTATCTGTTTTTTATCAGACATTTCTGTTTCCGCTCAAAAGCAAAAACCTATCGACTCTAAGGCAACAAAGGAGACAGCAAACCTCTATAAAAATCTTGGCAAGCTATCAAAAGACCACACTCTCTTTGGTCATCAGCATGCCACTGAATATGGACATGGATGGTCAGGCGAAGCAGGCCGATCTGATGTGAAATCGGTAACAGGTTCCCATCCCGGAGTAATAGGAATAGATATCAACGGAATTACCGGAGCAAATCCGGAAAGAGTGAAGAAAGGTAAAGAAGATTTAAAGAAAGTAGTCGAAGATGCTTATAACCGTGGTATTGTAATTACTGCAGCATGGCATTTCTCAAACCCTGTTTCAAAAGGAGGATTCAACTGGGTCGACACATTGTCATTACCTGCTGTTAAGTATATTATACCGGGCGGAGAAGCACACGAAAAATACAAGGAGATACTTAATGGAATTGGCGAATGGGCAAACAGCATAAAAGGTTCCGACGGAAAGAGTGTCCCGGTAATCTTCAGGCCTTATCATGAATTCGACGGTGGATGGTTCTGGTGGGGCAAACCGCACTGCACCAGGGAGGAATTTATTTCACTCTGGCAATTTACTGTCTCTTATTTACGCGATGAACTTGGTGTTCACAACTTTCTATACTGCTTCTCACCCGATAACAGGTTCAATTCTGAAGAAGAGTACCTTGAAAGATATCCCGGAGACGAATGGGTAGATATGGTTGGCATGGATAACTATGGAGATATGGGTCGCGACAGATATGATATACCCACAGCTGCCAAAAAACTTAAAATTGTATCAGATTATGCCGTTAAAGCAGGGAAACTGGCTGCCTTCACTGAAACCGGTCTGGAATCAATCCCGAATCCAGTATGGTGGACAGAAACTCTTCTTAAAACAATGAGATACAGCGATATGCATTTAAGTTATGTTCTTGTGTGGCGCAATGACACCCGCAGTCCAACTCACTTTTACGCCCCTTTCCCCGGACAGATAAGCGTACCCGATTTTATGAAGTTTTATAATGATCCTTATACTTTATTTGAAAAGGACCTGAAAAATATTTATAAGTAAGGCAGCAATTCCAAAAACAGCCTATGTTCCTGTTTATTAATT
>JANNKF010000201.1:0-6369 GCA_031396165.1 Bacteroidales bacterium
GGGCAGTAATAGCTGGTATCACCGAGGGCTCCACCACAGGAGCAGTGGCACTGGTAAGCGAAACACTTACCAACACTACTACATCACCTGTCAATGTTACGTATGTCTATACCATCACAGCCAATGGATGTGTCAATACACAAAGTGTGGTAGTAACGGTCAATCCGTTAGGTCAGGTAGTGCAACCTGCCAATCAGGTAGTTTGTAATAATACCGCAACATCATCATTTATCTTCACTACAATTAATACCGGAGGATTAACAACCTACGACTGGGTGAATGACAGCCCGAGTATAGGGCTTGCACCTAACGGAATAGGTAATTTACCTGCCTTCACAGCAATAAATACAGGGATTACTCCGATAGTGGCTACTATAACTGTAACTCCTCACTTTGCTAATGGTTCTGTTACCTGCGACGGACCGGTTGAGACCTTTACAATAACTGTCAATCCGCCAGTAACAGTAACAACGCCCAGTCCACTAATAATATGCAGCGCTACCACAACAAATATTGCACTTACAGGCAATATTGCTGGTGCTACATTCAGCTGGACGATAGCAGGAGTAACAGGTGGGGTTACAGGAGCCAACGCTGCTTCCGGTTCTACAATAGCACAGATACTGGTTAACCCCGGAACCTCGGCGGGTCAGGTTACTTACAGGGTAACTCCGACTGCAAATTCATGCTCGGGAGCCCCGGTTGATATTATTGTGACTGTGAACCCGACACCTAATGTCTCTTCTGTTGGTCCAACAACAATATGCAGCACAACTTCTACAAATATTGCACTAAACAGCTCTGTTGCAGGTACTGCATTCACCTGGACTATTGGAACGATTACAGGTGGAATAACCGGAGCCGCACCTGCCGGAGGATCGAACATTGCTCAGATCCTTACAAATCCTGGCACAACAGCTGGCACAGTTACATATATTGTAACACCGATAGCTAACTCATGCCCTGGAGTGCCTGTGAATGTTGTGATAACTGTCAATCCAACGCCTGATGTAACAACAGTCAGCTCGACCACAATCTGCAGTTCAGCTACTACAAATATCGCTCTTACAGGCAGTGTGGCAGGAACCACATTCAGCTGGACAATCGGAGGAATGACAGGTGGCGTTAGTGGGGCAACAGCATCAAACGGATCAACAATTGCCCAAACACTCTATAATCCCGGATTGGCACCCGGAACTGTTACATATATTGTAACCCCTACCGCCAATTCATGTGTCGGAATTCCTTCTAACATCATTGTAACAGTCAATCCTTCAACCGGACCAACCAGCTTCACGACAGGTGCCCTTGAGGTTTGTCAGGATGGACCTGATGAGACTTATACAGCAACAGCATCAAATAGCACATCGATTTTATACTCCGTAACCCCTGCAGCAGCAGGTACCATAAATGCAGTTACCGGTATCATGGACTGGGCTCCTGCCTTCAGCGGAAATGCAACAATTACTGCAACTTCTGCCGGATTATGCGGAACCACAGTAGGTACAGTTACGGTCAGGGTGAAGGCTCTTCCGGCAATCACTGTTTCTCCTGTCGACAGGGTAACCTGTGAATTCGGACAGGTTAACTTCGATGTATCTGCTACAGGTTCCGATCTTTCATACCAGTGGTTTGTGGATGGAGGTTCAGGCTTTGTACCGGTTGGTGTCGGAATATACAGCGGTCAGTCAACCTCCACACTTCAGATCTGGAGCGCTGATCGTACAATGAACAACTACAAATACCGTGTTGTGGTATCAGGTTGTCTGCCCGATGTAACTTCAGGGTCAGCAACACTTACTGTCAATACGGCTCCTGAATTAACTCTTCATCCGAAAGATTCAGTTATCTGTCTTGGTGCAAATGTGGTTCTGGAAGCCGATGCTGTAGGAACAGGAATAAGCTGGAAGTGGTTTGTCAACAAAGGTGTTGGCGGCTTTGTTCCTGTTGTTCCCGATACACACTTCAACGGTGAGACTACAAAAACACTCGTAATTACAAATGCTCTGACTACATACAATAACTGGATCTTCAGGGCTCAGGCAATTGGCACATGCGGCGCACCGGTAAATACCAACTTCGCAAGATTGTCAGTTATCAACCCGCCGACTGTGGCTCTTCAGCCTGTTCTTAAAGTGATTTGTGAGAACGGCAACACCACATTCCTCGGGAATGGTTCAGGGTACATGAATCTGCAGTGGCAGGTTAGCACCAACTCAGGTGCATTATGGACCAACATTACCGATGATGCGATAACCTATCTGGGAGCTGCAACGAACCAGCTTTCCATACTAAGCGCACCTGTAACCCTAAATGGTAATCAGTACCGTCTGGCCTTCATAGGAGCTTGTACAACGGTATATTCCAACGGGGTTGCATTAACTGTTAATCCGAACCCGATAGTGAACTTTGTTGCCGACATCAATGCCTGCGGCGGGGTTCCTGTTGTTCTTAACGGAAATCCATCGGGCGGCACATTGCCATATGCACAGCACCGCTGGACAGGCGACGTGGGTCCGCTGAACCTTTATACGGTTCAGTCACCGGCATTCAGTTCTCAGATCTCAGGCAGCTACACTCTTAACTACAAGGTTGCCGACAGTAAGGGCTGTACCGCAAACGACGATCTGGTTGTAATAGTTGACTCACCGTCGGCCGAATTCACCCAGGATATTGATAACGGTTGCACGCCTCTGCCGGTTAAGTTCAGCAAGGACATGACCGGAATAGCTAAATTCTGGTGGGATTTCAACGACGGTTCGCCACTCGACTCACTTCAGGCTAATCCTTTGCATAACTTCATAAACAGTAACCCCACAACAATAGGGTACTATAACGTGAAACTGAAAGTACAATCAACTGGTGGCTGTATCAAAACATACACCTCGCTGGTTACAGTTTATCCTGCTGTAAGTCCGGTCTTCACCGCAAGTACAGATACTGTCTGCAGTGGCAAGACAATCACCTTCACGGGCATTTCAGGTGCCAGCAAGTACTTCTGGGACTATGGCGATGGAATAAGTGCTTATGCAGGAAGTAACTCAACTCATCTTTACATAAATAATACCCAGCTGCCACTCGATCTTAATGTTAAGCTTACAACTACATCGTTCTATAACTGTACAGCCGATACAACAATTAAGATAGTTGTTATGCCTGTACCTGCTCCGCAGTTCACCGCAACACCGGCAACACAGGTCTACAAAGTGGGAGGCAACCCTGTTACATTCACAAACCTTACCAATGCCGGTAACTGGACTTACCTCTGGACATTCGGTGACGGAACTACATCAACGCTTAAGGATCCGTCGCATACCTATGCCGATCTTGGCGAGTACGATGTAACACTTGAAGTTACCAACGGAACGTGTACTGATAAGGTTATGCACACAGTCAGTGTAACACCAAAAGCACCTGTTGCAAGCTTCGACAATATCCCTGATGGTTGCGAGCCGGTTTCATTTACAATCAACAATACTTCCGAAAACACTGAAGTACCGGGAACAACATACTTCTGGGAGTTTGGCGATGGAGGCATTTCTACAGCTAAAAATCCGCAGTATACCTATTTCGATCCGGGTATTTATGTTATCAAACTTACCGTCAGAGGTCCGGGTGGCCAGCACGACACGCTGCAGACGATTCATGTGAACCCAACACCAAAGGCTTACTTTGAAGTAGCTCCTACCTTTGTCTTCGTGAATGATGAAAAGGTACGTGGATTTAACCTCAGTCAGGGCGCCGATTACTTCGTTTGGGAGTGGGGCGATGGAGATACATCACATGTAAGGGAACCATTCCATAAGTATATGGAATCCGGAGTCTTCGATATAACACTGTCGGCTTACTCGAATAACGGATGTTACGATAAGTACATTTTGTCGCCCGGAGTTACGGTAGAACCTGCCGGAGATATAAGGTTTGCCACCGTATTCACACCGAATAAGGATGGACCGATTGATGGCGACCCAACACCTTCAACTATGGACATGTTCTTCTATCCTCCTATCCAGGAGAAAGTGCAGGCCTACAAGTTGCAGATCTTCAACAGACTTGGCGTGCTGATCTTTGAAAGCCGGAATGTGAATACAGCATGGAATGGCTACTACAAAGGTAAGCTCTGTCCGCAGGGAGTCTATGTCTGGTATGTCGAAGGCAAGTACAATAATGGCCAGCCGTTCAAGAAAGTGGGAGATGTAACACTTCTTCACTAAACCCGCTTACATCCCGGATTTTTCTCCCCTTCAGGGGAGATGCCCCGCTTCGGCGGGGCAGAGGGGTGTCCCGGTAATATGTCAAATCCTCCAGGGGAGATGCCGCGCAGCGGCAGAGGGGGTGCCTGGTGCTGTGCAAAATCACCCTGGGGGAGATGCCGCGCAGCGGCAGAGGGAGTTATAATTTCCTTCCGTCACGAAATTAGTCCCCCTTCAGGGGGAATGTCCGAAGGACAAGGGGGTCCTTTGGTGGTGCATAATCCTTCAGGGAATGTCCCCCGCTTCGCCGGCGGCAGTTGGGTTTTGAGGTGATATAAAAATTAGCTTAATAAGAGAGCCCGTAAATTCTACGGGCCTTTCTTTCACCCGCACCCCGCACCTTAAACTAACTCCGCTGTAAAATACCTATTACGAAAAATATTTATTGAGATTTGTCCAGCTCAGAAGATTCCCGTCTTTTGTTTCCCTGGTATTTTCGCCACCATAAATTACATAAGAGTTTTCTATCGGGTTGCCGGATAGTTTATTCCAGTAGTTAAGATTTTTGAAAAAATCCGTATTAAAAGTGTTGCCGGATTTGATCTCGATCGGAGTAAGTTTATTTCCGTCTTCAACGATACAATCGATTTCAGTTCCCTTATTATCTCTCCAGAAGAAGCAGTTGTTCCTTAATCCCTTGTTATACCGGGTTTTGTTAAATTCAGAAATGATAAAATTTTCGAACAGGTTACCACGTAAATAGTGTGTTGATAGCTGGGTTTCCGAATGAATTTCAAGAAGCGATGATGCCAGTCCGGTATCAATGAAATAGAGTTTAGGCATTTTTACCAGACGTTTATTAAAATTTTTAAAATGAGGGTGAAGCAGGAAAACTATGTAACTGGCCTCTAAAACTGATATCCATGATTTCGCAGTATTAACACTTATTCCGCAGTCGTTAGCCAGCGAAGTAAGGTTAAGCAATTGACCTGTCCTTCCTGCGCACAGTTTTAAAAAGCGAATAAAAACCGTGAGATCATGTATGTTTTGTAACAATCTTACATCCCGTTCTAGGTATGTCTGAATATAGTTTGGATAAAAATCAACCGGGTCTATGTTTTTATCGTATAGTCTTGGGTAAAATCCCTGAAAGATTAATTTTTCATATTTTTTTTCAATAATGCCATGATTTGTAATCTCATTTAGGCTTAGAGGAATTAAATTCAGTATAGCAACCCTTCCGGCCAATGATTGGGAGATATGCTGATTCAGAAGAAAACTCTGCGATCCTGAAATGATAAATTGTCCGTTTACATTAGTATTGTCAGTGATCGTTTGTAAATATGAAAATAGTTCAGGGACCCTTTGAATTTCATCAATAATCATTTTATTTTCCTGTCCCAGGAAGTTTCTCGGATCAGAAGCGGCAAAAAGCCGCGTATCGGGTTCTTCCAATGATTCATACCGGTAATTGGGGAATAGCTCCTTTAACAATGTTGTTTTCCCCGACTGTCTTGGACCCGTAACAGAAATAACCGGAAATTTTTCTGCTAACAATAATATTTTGTCCTGAATATCTCTTTGAATCATAACACAAAAGTATAACGATTAGTACAATAATGCAAATATAATGCATAATTGTACTAATTGGCCTGGTCCCCTCACCCCACAAGACAAACCTGCCCAAATTGAGATGCCGCGCAGCGGCAGAGGGAGTCTGAACTCCGTGTACTCCGTGGTTAAATGCCTTTTATTACTTATTTCTGACTCTCTCTGCGGCTCCTTCGCGTTTCTCTGCGGTAAAAAAAAATGTTTGGTACAAGTCTAAACCCCCATTTTGAGAAAATTTTGGATTTCATCAAAAAAATATCAAAAAAGATATCCGCTGTATAAAATAAATTATTTTAAAATTTGGTTGCTATGAATTAAATGTCAATCATTTATTTTTATATTCCGGTGCGCTGCACCTGTAATTGGCCCGAAAAGTAGAAATGCAATTATTCCGGTGTTCTTCACCAAAGAGGATTATGATTCCATTTATTTAGCAGCAGAGCTGCGAAATATTTGTAGAAATGCAATTATTCCGGTGTTCTTCACCAAAGAGGATTATGATTCCATTTATTTAGCAGCAGAGCTGCGAAATATTTGTAGAAATGCAATTAATCCTGGTGTTCTT
>JANNKF010000203.1:0-1502 GCA_031396165.1 Bacteroidales bacterium
CAGGCTGAGCAAACCGACCAGGATCAGGGGCGCCATGTAGGGATGGCCCCAGATCATCAACTTGGCAAACAGTTCCATGTGCGGCAATTCGCCGGCAGGTATGGTCAGGTAAATCGCCGGCACCACCAGCAGGGGCAGCGCAGCGATCCAGAACATTGCCGAGAGCGCACGGGGGGAAGCCACGGCAGGCCGACCAAGTTGCGCCGCTATCCATAGCCAGGCCACGACCATCAGGATCGCGTGCTGGAACTGGAGCGTATGCCCGCCGCCCCAGAACAGCACTTCGAAATAGATCTTTTCCTCGATCTTCGGCACCACGATCCAGGACCAGACGAAGGCCGCCAGCGCTAGAAAGCCGGCCACCGCGCCGAGGAAGGCACCAAGCTGCAGCGGGGCGCCAAAGAAGGGGCGCGGCCAGGTGGTCAGCAGCGCACGCAACACGGCGAGGCCGAAGCCCGCCCCGCAAAGCCACAGCGCGACATAGAACTCCCGCTGCTGCAGCACCGGGATGTAGTTGTTGAGCACCGGATCGGCGCCCGGCAGGAAGGGCGAGACCGTCATCACCGCAGTGCCGGTCGCCGCCAACGCGAAGCCGATCCAGCCCAGCCAGGCGAAGCCGTCGCGCCCCAGCGCGCTCCAGATCACCGCGGCGAAGGCCATGAACCAGACCGCCACCGAAAGGTCGACATGCACCACCAGCGCGGCGCGGAACATGTCCTTCAGCGGGAATACGTCCTGGATGCCCGGCGTGCGCGACAGCACCAGCAGGATCGCCAGCAAACCGGAACCGATCAGCGCCAGCAGCCCCAGCCACAACCATGCACGGGCAAGGGTATTTGCCGCTCCAGCGGCAACTGTTATGCCATTCAGATTCACTGTAACTCCGCGAAAAATGCTGAAGTATACGGCAATGGCAAGGGCAAACGCGGTACACTGAAGCGCGAATGAACTCACTCCTGTTTTGCATCCCATGAAGCTGTTGTCGACCCTGTTTTTCGGCCTTGCGCTGCTGCTCGCCGGATGCTCCGAACCGAAGCAATTCATCTCCACCGATCTCTCGATGGTGGACTGGGGCAAGGACTTCAGCCTCACCGACCATAACGGCCAGTCGCGTCGCCTGGGGGATTTCAAGGGCAAGGCCGTGGTCCTGTTTTTCGGCTATACCCAGTGCCCCGACGTCTGCCCCACCACACTTTCAACCATGCGCGAGGCCATGAAGCTGCTCGGCGACGATGCCAAACGGGTACAGGTGCTGTTCGCCACCGTGGACCCGGTGCGCGACACGCAGCAATTGCTGGCCCAGTACGTGCCGGCGTTTCACCCGAGCTTCCTCGGCCTGTATGCCGATGAAAAAGCCATTGCCGCGATTGCCAAGGACTTCAAGGTGTTCTACGCCAAGCAGCCGGCAACGACGCCCGGCAACTACAGCGTCGACCACTCCACCGGCAGCTTCGCCTTCGACCCTCAGGGCAAACTGCGCCTGCTGCTGCGCCACGGCGAAA
>JANNKF010000231.1:0-1895 GCA_031396165.1 Bacteroidales bacterium
GGCAGCACCTTCAGCATTCCGAAAAGAAAAATCTCCGGCATGGAGCCTGTTTTGCCGAAAGCCAGGTAATGCTGAAAACCGGTGTTCCACATGCCGAACAACAGCGGAGGCAACATGGCCAGCACCACGATGCTCATGGTCCGCTTCAGATCAATATTATCGCGGATATGGGAACCCTTGAAAGTAGTCTTGTTCGGAACATACAAAAAAGTTTCGATGGCATTAAACGTGGAATGGAATTTTTCGAACCTCCCTCCTTCCTCAAACTTTGGTTTAATCCTGTCAAGAGCGTCTCGTAATGCTTTCATTCACAATGAATATTTATTGTCGTTTATTGGTATATGCGTGAAAAACGGTGCCTCAGCTCATTTCTTTCCGCATCATATCAAGACCCTTTCTGATAATGGCCTGTATCTCAGTTTTTGAGGTATCTATGAACTCCACCAACGCAAAATCTTCCTCAGAAACTTCATAAATGCCCAGTTTTTCCATCAGGTCGATGTCTTCGATGATGATAGCTTTGATCAGCTGCATGGGCAGAAGGTCCATCGGGAGAACCTGTTCGTATTTTCCCGTCATGACCAATGCCCTTTCGGCTCCATGCAGATTGGTATCCAGCTGATATTTCTTCTGAGGAAGGAGCCTGGATAAAAATGTCCTTGAAAAACTAAACTTATCAGCTCCGGGAGTTGCCCAGCCCAGAAATTCATAATAATCTCCTTCGGGTATTACCGAACATTGTTCGTCATAAAAACCAAGATATCCGTCATTTCTTATTTTCAGGCCTGTAAGCACGTTGCCACTGATAAACCTCAGGTTTCCTCCTCTGAGGTTACCCTTGAGTAAGGGCGCAACTGCCGTTCCACGTTTCACCCGGTAATATTGCGGGTCCAGAATTTCAGAACCGGTGAGGGCAATGATGATTGAAGCATCAAATATGCCCAGCAGAAAAAGTTTTCCAATGGTGATCACATCCTGTGGATATAGATACCAGATGATGTCTCCTTTATTGATGGGTTGTATTTTGTGAATCTGCACACCGACATTTCCGGCAGGATGCGGACCCGAGAAATAGTTTATCTCGACACCCCGGCATTTTGTGAACGCAGGAGATATATCTTTTTCAGCGGGCAGATTCAGATAAATTAATCCTTCAGTCAGTTTCTTCAGGGCCTGAACACCTGACTGGAAATATTCATCCTGATCCTGGATGACAAAATTATAATCAGGAGCAAGGGGTGCGGAATTGAATCCTGAAATGAAGATAGCATCCGGCTGATTTTCAGGATTGGCAATGACAGAATACGGTCGTTGTCTGATCAGGGGCCAGGCGCCGCTAAGGAGTAATTTCCCGATTATAGCTTCACGGTCCAGCATTTCGGGATCTGTTATGCCGAAATCAATTTTTTCGGTTTCCTGATCAGCTGTGATGCGGATTTCTTCCAACACACGTTTATCACCGCGTTTTATTTCCGTTATGATGCCGCTCACAGGCGAAGTAAACATGACTTTTTCGTTTTTCTTATCGCAAAAAAGAGGCGTGCCGGCTTTAACCCTTTCGCCTTCCTGAACCATCAGGCGGGGAAATACGCCAATAAAATCGGTGGGTTTGAGGGCGTAAGCATTCACGCTAACCTGTGATATCTTCTGCACTGCCTCTCCCAGCAAGCTGATATTGAGTCCCTGTTTGATGCGAATCGTCTTAGGCATGGGCAGTAATGGCATTTATTATTCGTAATACAAAGCTATTGTAAATATGCATATATTCAGATGTGACTATTAAGAATTAATCTTATTTATTGAGTCCAGTCCGAAAAGTGAAAAATAAAAATGCCACCAAGGCACCAAGACACAACCACAAAGCTTTGATTATCTCCAATATTTTCTTGGTGTAC
>JANNKF010000081.1:0-3688 GCA_031396165.1 Bacteroidales bacterium
TATCCATCACAACTATTTTTTGAACAGGGGTTGTGGCAATAACTTTAGGAATATCGAAATTTACAGTCTCTGTTTTACCATTTGCAGTAATATCTGCACCAATCGACCAGCTATTTGTTCCGGGCATCGAAAATATGATGACACCTTCAAAATATCCGTCAGCATTCGCGGTGCTTCCCGGATTTTCAGCCGGACATGCGTGTGAGAAAGTAACCATATCCATAAGTGGGCGCAGAACCAATGTTGCCTGATTTAGAGCCTGTCCGGTGGTTTTGTCGGTTACTTTCATATACACCTTGTTATAACCTACATACAGACTGTCCATTGCATAAAACCCTACATTAAATGAGGAGCCTGAGGAGACGACTTCACCTACTTTCAAATAATTGTTGGAGTCATCAATAATGTTATCCTTTTGGCACGAGACAAATAAAATCGAAAGCAAGATGATATTGACAAAGAAAAATATAAAGCGTTTCATAATAAAATGTTTTTTTCATAGTGAATAATTAAAAAATTCAAAGCAATAAAATTCAAATGCCAATGCACGGAGAAGCAAGTGCATGAGAACACACTTCTAATCCATCGAATTAAAGGCAATTGAATTATTAAAGAATGAATTCTGTTTTGGGAGGGATAAAAATGGCCGAAAGAGACCTTGTGGTAAGGGGCGTATTCGGATTAACCAGATGAGATATGTTTGTTCCAAAAACTTTGGGAATGGTAATATGAGTGCTTAGAAACTCTCTGACATCTTCATTTTGAACTTTTTT
Organism: Bacteroidales bacterium; assembly: GCA_031396165.1. GTDB lineage: Bacteria > Bacteroidota > Bacteroidia > Bacteroidales > VadinHA17 > LD21. Next base: position 774 of record JANNKF010000081.1, read on the forward strand.
ATTGGTGTTCTTATCTTTCGTATCGTTGTTGGTATCACTGCTTTTCTTAAGCTGTTTCTCAAGGTGGCACTTCCCATCGCAACGAATATGGGGGTTATCTCTGTTTATGCAGAGATTATTTACAATGTAGTCTTTATTTACTGCATATTCAATATAAGGCATCACCGGTCTGATAATATAAAAGACCAGGATGACTAATTGAATATATGCGTAAATTTTATAACTCATAGTTGATAATCAATAAAGTGCCGTTTTAATAGGACCTTTGTAGTTCAGAAAGATCACGAATTGCAATCTTTCTGAACCAATTTATTTAATTTTATCTTTAATACATCGTACAGAAAAGCCACCTTCCTTATTCACTTTAAGATAGCTCAATTCTGCAGTAAAATCGTTCAGCATTACCGTATAAATCATATTACTCTTTTTAACTTCTACAGGTTCAGAATTTGCCCACCACTGACCTTTTTTGCCAAGTTCCTTAAATGCGCCCTTTTCATCGCGAAAGCCTCCCGGAAGAGCTGTAAATCCGATTGTATTAGAACCGTTTTTCGATTTCCACCCGGTCTTACTCTTTAGTTTTATGCCCGCCACGTCTACACCCAACAGGTTCTTCACCAGCGTCATCCAATTGCCGTTCTCAGGTATAAGCCAGCCTTTAGGTGCTAAGCCCCTCTTATCATTTATAGCATACCAGTTATACAATTTGCCGTATATTTTTCCGTTTTCAGGATCGTTGTCAAAATAACACCATGCTGGTTTACCATCAACACCTGCTTTTATCCATTCTTCTTTTGTTTTGGTTTCAGGGATAGAATCTCCGTTGAGGAAACTGTGCACGTTGAGATTACTTGCAGTCCATTCCTGCAGACCATATTTTACAGTCGTGTATTCATTCCCGTTAATGTCCGTCACTGACTGTGCATTAACTAAAAAACTGCTGCAAATCAAAAGTAAAATCCCTAATCCCGTTTTTGATACTGATGCTTTCATAGTTTTATTATTTAAGTGATTTATAAATTTCATTATTTCCCTTATTTATGTTTTTAATTCAATTCTTACAATCTATTGAGAAATATCACATTTCTGTTTTCTCTTCATTAACAGTTCCCTTTTTCAATATCAGCTCACTATTAAGAAGATACGCACCGGAAGTGACGACCAATTCTGTGTTCCTGAGGCCCGCTAAAATCAACACAGAATCTTCAGTTTGTATTCCTGTAGTTACGATTCTACCCGAAAATGAACCATCCTCATTCCGGACCCAGACCCGACTCCCGTTCCTGTCAGTAATAACAGCAGAGGCCGGGACCACAACGCCACTGTTTGTTTGCGAATGGACGCTCAGAAGCGCAAGCATTCCAGGGTAAAGGTTTTTATCAGGATTATCAATCAATGTTCTGATCAAAGTCACATTCTTTCCCTGTGCAAATGAAGGATTGATAAAAGAGATTTTGCTCAGTATAGGAATATTCCCGGCAACGGGTATGGTTACTGTTGATGGCATTCCTACTTCAAGAAATTGAAGATCATCCTGATAAACCTGTGCCTCGACCCATAATTTATTATAATCTGCGAGTTCAAACAATGTTGAACCGGCATTAACATATTGACCCTCTGTAATGTTAATTGATCTGATCGTTCCTTTTACAGGACTAAAAATGGTAACACTGAATAAGATTTTTCCATCTTTCTTGAGTTGGGTAATCTGTGATGGAAGCATTCCCAGAAATAATAATTTATCTTCAAGAAGTAAGCTTGGCTCATATTTACCATTGAAATTCCAGTTATTGGCATGAATCGTAAAGTATTCACGTTCTAAATCTACAAGTTCGTCACTGTAGAACTGGTATAGCGAGTCTCCTTTATTAACGATATCACCCGTATTTTTGAAAAAGAGCTTTTGTATTCTTCCTGTTGCCCTTGAACTAATGTTTAATGCGCTTAGTTCATTTACTTTCAGAACGCCGGTAAATACCTTGTTGTTTCCAACTGAACCTTCATTGACTTCAGTAACCTTTATATTCGCGAGTTGTATCTGTGCTTCGCTTAGAATAAGATTATTTGCCGGTGCCGGCCCACTTCCGTTTTGCTCAGACTGTTGATTACATGAAACCAAAAGGGAGAAAAATATCAGTAAGATCGCATTAAAACCCATTTTGACTATCTGTTTTATCATTTTATTTTAGTTTTTACCTTCTAACCTGAATTTTCTCAGGCCATTGGGTCATCTTATCGTGAACTCGTATTAATAAAGCCATCACTATCGGTTAATAATAACCCATTTAAAGCAACTTTTGCACTTTGGTCAACACCAGAAAGTATCTCAATGTTCTCACCCGATCGCAAACCTGTTTGTATTGTAGTGGCTATAAATTTACTGTCTTGCATCACAAATGCTGATTGCTGTTGTCCAAGATTAACGACTGCTGTTCTTGATAACCACAATGCTTCATGGTTACCTGTCAGGATTTGAGCTTGTATTTGACTACCCGGTAACATATGACCTTCCTTATTTGTAAAATATACTTTTACCAATTGAAAAAGTCCGCCGTTAAGAGGCTCTATCTGGCTGATAGCTGCTTCAAATTTTTCACCAGACGAAACTGTGAAAATTACTTTCTGACCTTTTCTTAATATCCAAACATCTTCTGTTCTGACCTTTAAATCAGCCCGAAGCGAATTGATATCTATTATCTTGAATAACGGGGTACCTGTTTCAATCGTCACCCCGTCATTAAATCCAAGACTATTGCCAATTGACTGCCCGCCATCTGAATAATACTTCTCCGGATCAAAATCAGCGCCAACAGCATATCCTCCGGCATCACAGTAAACCGGTAAATGATAGTTGGGTTTAACGGCCACTTTTAATGAATCCATCTGACCTTTAGTAAGTCCCAGAAGGTTGAACC
>JANNKF010000256.1:0-18099 GCA_031396165.1 Bacteroidales bacterium
CTTTAGTCCTGCACTGATGGGCTGAAGCCCTTTATGTGAGAGTGCTCTGATCCGTCCCGCTTAGGCGGGACGGTAATTTAAATATATCAAAATAAAATTATACATCATTTAGACAAAATGCCTTTAAATGAACTGCTTACAAACCTATATTGTCAAGATGCCAATGAACTAATTGAATTTTGTTTAGAGTTTACCGTGGGTTGCACCCACGGTTATTCAGATTGTGCCACTTTGTGGCACGATTTATATTGAAATCAAACGCATCAGTACTAATCCGTGGATACAAATCAGATGCATTGAATAAAATGTCAGCCATTATATTAAATAGTCACTATTCTTCTTAAATTTAATGTTTCAACAAGATCGTTATTTCTAACTTAAATATGTTAATCATGAAAAAAATCGTACTTCTCTTAGCTTCAGTTATGATTGTGTCGCTCGCCGGTGCCCAGATAGTTGACTTAACAGGCACATGGAAACTAAACAGCACAAAAAGCAAGCTGGGTGAACAGTTCAGCATGGCGCCAAAAGAGATTATTATCACCCAGGGTGTAAATGAACTCAATGTTGAAAGACATTCCAGTTTCCAGGACCAGGATTTTACCACAAAAGACAAATTTACACTCGATGGAAAGGAGTGTATAAATAAAGGCTGGCAGGATACAGAGAAGAAGTCAACACTGACACTGTCTGAGGACAAAAAATCTATTAAATGCATTACCAAATTCTCAATAGGTGATGGTAACGAAATGATTCTGACAGAGGTATTTAAAATGGATGGTGTCAATATGGTTATTGACTCCGGTGCATCTTCATCTTATGGTGAAATGGCTGAAACAATGGTATACGACAAACAATAGTCCCATCTATTTTTTCCAGCGTTCAACTTGTGGAATATAAAAAATTATCTTTGCCAGCCTTATTCCACATTTAAAAATTAACAAATGAATATCATAACTTTACTTTTTTCACTCTTTCTTTTATTACCTGCTCTGCAGGAAAAATCCAGGATCTATGAATGGCGCGGCAAGGACCGTAATGGGATCTTCAATGAATCAAACCTGCTTAAATCGTGGCCTGAGGAGGGTCCGAATGAAATCTGGTCAATAGATAATATTGGCAATGGTTTTGTTTCTCCGGTTTTTACCGAAGACAATTTTTATATAACCGGAGAGGCAGATTCGATGGTGATACTTTTCTGTTTCAACCTGAAAGGTGAAAAGCAGTGGCAGACAACCCTGGGAAAAGAATGGATGAAGTCATATCCCGGGTCCAGGTCAATTCCAACGATAGTCGACGATATGATCTATGTCGGGTCTGGATTGGGAAATCTGTATTGTGTGAATAAGTCGGATGGTAAACTGGTGTGGTCAAAGGATCTTATTACCGACCTGAATGGCATACTTCCACTCCATGGACATTCGGAGGCTGCACTGATTGAGGATGAAAAGATTTTCTGGACAACAGGTGGAAAGGTGAATAATGTTGTTGCCCTCAATCGTTTTAACGGTAAAATGATATGGTCAGATAAGGGCTTTGGCGAGGCATCAGCCTACAATCCTCCAAAGCTGATTAAACATGGCGGTAAATCAATTCTGGTGACGTTTTCTTCTTACCATATGATGGGATTTGATACTAAAGACGGCAAGATGCTCTGGGCGCATGAACAGGATAATTATCCGCTCGATAAAAGGGCTCCGGGTTATGGCGACACCCATTGCAACACAGTATTATATGAAAATGGTTCAATATATTATGCAGCCGGCGATGGAAATTGCGGTGTAAAACTGCAACTCTCTGCTGACGGGAATAATATTACTGAAGTCTGGAGAAATAAGGGTTTCGACAGTTACATGGGAGGTATCGTCAAAATTGATAATTTCATTTATGGATGCGGAACGGTTTCACCTGATATAAGGGCCATAAATGCCACAACAGGAATACTCTCGGATTCGCTCAGAATAGGGATCGGAGCACTGATTGCCGCTGACAATATGCTTTATTATTATACTCAGAAAGGAGATCTGATGCTGTTATACGCCAATCAGGGTAAAGTTGAAAAAGTGAGCTCCTTCAGGATTAAGAAGGGAACCCAGCAACATTTTTCTCATCCGGTTATTAATAAAGGAGTACTTTATCAGCGTCATGGTAAGGTACTCATGGCGTTAGACATAAAGGGTTAGAGGAGGTACGGTGTTACGGTGTTACGGCGTTACGGCGTTGAGGCGTTATGACGTTAAAGTGAATTCCTGACTTTCCGTAATCCCGTTTTGCCGTAATACCGCAATGCCGTTATGCCGTTATGCCGTTACTCATCCTGCAAACTGAAGTTTACTCAGATTTCTGTACACTCCGTTTTCAAGATTCAGCAACTCTTCATGAGTTCCCTTTTCAACTATTGATCCCCGATCGAGAACCAGGATCTGATCTGCCTTCCGTATTGTTGAAAGTCTATGGGCAATAACTATGGAAGTCCGGCCTACCATCAGGTTTTCAAGAGCTTCCTGAACAAGTCGTTCAGATTCTGAATCAAGTGAAGAAGTTGCTTCATCGAGGATCAGAATACGTGGATTTTTCAAAACTGCCCTGGCAATAGCGATCCGTTGACGCTGTCCACCAGATAACTGGGTACCTCTCTCACCGACAATTGTATCGAGTTTCTCGGGAAATCGATCAATAAATTCGAGTGCGTTTGCTTTTCCGGCTGCGGCATAGATCTCATCATCAGTCGATCCGGGTTTACCATAAGAAATATTTTCTTTTATTGTACCTCCAAACAAAAATACATCCTGGGGTACCAGTGCAATCTGGTTTCGTAAAGCAGAGAGCGAAAAATCGTGTGAACTTTTTCCATCATATAAGATCTCACCCGAAGATGGTTCATAGAGACGCAGTAACAGTGAGGCTATTGTTGATTTTCCTGCTCCGCTGGTACCAACCAGAGCTACCATCTGATTGGCAGAAATCTTTTGGTTTATTGAAAACAGCACATCCTCATCAGGTCTGGTCGGATATCTGAAGTTCAGATCCTTAAAAATTATCTCCCCTTTAAGCAATTCCTCTTCCCTTATAACAATCTCATTTCCAACCTCCTCCTCTTCCTCTTTAAACAAATCAAACAACTCCTCAGTTGCCCCGATAAATTTCTGGATTTGCGTGTAAACATTTGCCATTCCACCAAAGTTACCCCCTACAAACCCTGAATAAATCACAAATGAAAAAAGCTCTCCCGCATCAATAACTCCTGAGGCCATCATTGCCGATCCCCGCCAGATAACCGCAACCATTGCGCCGAACAAACCAAGGATCATGAAAGCAGAAAAGGCGCCCCTGTACTTGCCACCTTTTATACCTATCGTTGCAATTTCTGCTGTCCGTTCCTTATATCTGTTTATTTCAAGTAATTCATTTGTGTATGTTTTAACGATCTGGATTCCCTGCAGAGTCTCCTCAACAATTGTGTTGGATTTTGCAACTTCAGCCTGCACCTCTTTTGAGAATTTTCTGATGAATTTCCCGAAAAAAACTGCAAGCATCATCATTCCGGGTAAAATCGCAAGCATGAAAAGTGTAAGTTTCCACGATGTAATTGCAAGCAGGGTTATCCCTCCTGTAATAATAATGATCTGCCTTATAAACTCTGCCAGTGTCGTCGTAAGAGTCTCCTGAAGCAAAGAAATATCAGAAGAAATACGGCTGTTCAACTCTCCCACCCTGTGTTTTTCAAAGAATCTTAATGGAAGCTTAATCAAATGAGTATAAGTGTTTTGTCTTAAACTGGCAAGGGTCTTTTCCGTAACGTTGACGAAAAGGACAACTCTGAAATATGAAAACACCGACTGGAGAATTAATGTTCCAACCAGCAAAAGACCTATTCTGTTCAGGTCTTTCGCAAGATTACCAATGTTGCCAGAATTAACCAGCTCCCCAAGCAGTTTTGGGAATGCCAGGCTGGCCAAACTGGAAGCAAGAAGAAAAAACATACCCCATGCATACTCAACACGGAATGGTTTTATATAACTGTATAACTTAAATGCATTCTTTAAACCTTCGAGAGTGATCTTTTTTTTGGGTACTTCAACCATAGAATTTTCTTTAGTATATTTGATGTAAAGATATAAACAAGAAAGAGGCACCTGTTGTTGTATCAGTAGATAAATAGGTAATAAGCTTTAAAAAATGGAAGCAATTAAAAAGTCAACTCTCGATTATCTGAATCAGATTAAGGTAAATAATAACCGCGACTGGTATTTGAAAAACAAGGCTGATTATGATGAAGCAAGGGCTAATTTTGAATCATTCGGACAAGCATTAATAGATCATATTATTGATTTTGAACCTATTATGAAGGGACTTGAGATAAAAAGCTGTGTTTACCGATTCTACCGGGATATCAGGTTTTCGAATGATAAGTCGCCTTACAAGACTCATTTTGGAGCATTTATAGTCAGAGGTGGTAAAAAAAACGGCGACAAACTGGCAGGTTATTATTTTCATATTCAACCCGGGAAAAGCGTTATTGCCGGCGGGGCTTATATGCCTCCGGCTCCCTGGCTTTCTGCTATCAGAGAAAAGATTGATGACGAACCCGAAAGATTATTAAAAATATTAAAGAATAAGGAATTTGTCAAGTATTTCGGAGAGCTGTCGGGCGAGAAACTTAAAAAGGCACCCAAAGGCTATCCGTCTGATCACCCGCATGTTGAACTACTGAAATTCAAAAGTTATTTTGTTTTTAGTGAGCCTGCTGACAAGATAGTTTTAAGTGATGGTTTTTTCGATAATGTGGTAAGTGTTTTTAAGGCGATGAAACCACTCAATGATTTTCTCAATGAATATTAAAAGGACATGACAGGTCTCGAACGCACTATCTCTTTTATTAAAGGAGACCGGACAGATCGACTTCCTTTCCATCCTATCATAATGCGCTGGGCAGCAAGATATGCCGGTGTAAATTATCGTGATTTTTGTACCGAGCCGCTGGTAAAATGCCACGCAATGATAAAGTGTGCGAAGGACTTCGATTTGGATTGGGTTACAGTTATGTCGGATCCATGGGCTGAAGCAACAGCATTTGGCATAGTGGTTGAATACCCCGAGGATAATCTTCCTGTCGATACCGGAGGGCACCTGCCTGACGCAACGGCAGCATCAATGCTTCGTCCTTTCGACCCTGGTCAAAACTTCCGTTGTTCAAACCGTATCAGGGAAATTACAGAGTTTAAAAGGCAGGTTGGTAATGATTTATTCATTGTTGGCTGGGTGGAAGGACCTGTTGCCGAGTATGTTGATCTGAGAGGAGCTTCGAGTGCATCAATGGATTTTTTACTGGAACAGGAAGCAGTGGAAAAAACGATGGACACCATCATGGAATCTGCATTTGAGTTTATCTCCCTGCAGGCAAAAGCTGGTGCACACTGTATAGGAATAGGTGATGCATTCTGCTCTCAGATCGGACCGGATCTATATGAAACTTATGCATTTGAGAGGCAGAAAAAACTTGTGGATCATATTCATCGGCTTGGAGCCATTGCAAAACTTCACATTTGTGGCGATACAACTTCAATTCTCCCACTAATGATTAAAACGGGAGCCGATATAGTTGACATTGATCATCTTGTACATTCGATGTCTGACTTTAAACCTCTGCTGCAACCAAATCAGGTCTTTTGCGGTAAAGCTGATCCGGTTAAAATAATTCAGGACGGCTCTCCGGAGTTGATAAAGATCACTGTTATTGATGATTTAAATCAATCAAACGGAAGATGCATAATATCAGCCGGTTGTGAGATTACACCAGGGACATCAAATTCCAATCTGAGAGCATTTCGTGAGACAACGAACCTGATTCAGGAGTATTTGGGGAGCTAGAGTGCCCCTCCAAGATTTTGGAGCATCCACTTTACTGAAGCCCTTATCTGATAATCGGGATTAAACTGCACTGCAGTTATTATACCCTGACGGTTAATGATGTATGTGGCCGGTACAGGAAGATGGGCTGGGTTGTGAAGGTTATTTTCAGCAATATCTATTGAATAAGCTGATAAAATCTTATCCTGGTATGCTTTTGTAACTGAAAACATTACATCAAAATCCTTCATGATTTTCTCCTGACAGTCATAAATTACAGTGAAGGTAATGTTGTGCAACTTTATAGTCTGTTCAACATTTTCAATTGACTCCGGAGTAATGGCGACAACGCTAAATCCCTGATCCCTGATAATATTCAATGAATCCTGGTAATTATTAAGATATCTGCTGCAAGCCGGGCACCATTTGCCCCTGTAGAAAAATAAAACTATCGGACCTTTCTCAAGCAGTTTATTTAAATCTACTGTTTTTCCGAACTGATCATATCCTGTGAAAAAAGGAGCTTTATCACCTGGCATCAGTCCTGCCGGTATTTGAGCATCCTTTGTTTCCATTCCGAACTTTGGATACTCGATCTTCTGTCCTTTTATGGAAGGCAGCAAAAAAACACCGATAACCAATAACAAAAGTAATTTTCTGCTCATGATACCAATCTCCTGGTTAATATACAGCAAAGATCAGGCGAATTTATATGAGGGCATCTTCCTCATTCGCAAGTTAATAGGTGTTACTTCAAGATACTCATCATCTTTGATCTGCTCCATTGCTTCCTCAAGAGAAAATTTAAGTTTGGGGGCAATCCTCAGACTGTCATCAGAACCTGAGGCCCTCATGTTTGTGAGTTTCTTCCCCCTGACGATATTAACTTCAATATCGCCAAGTCTGGTGCTTTCGCCCAAAACCTGACCTCTGTAAACTGATTCTCCAGGATCGATATAGAACCGGCCCCTGTCCTGAAGACGATCAATCGCATGACCTGTAGCCATACCCATATCAAGCGAGATAAGTGAACCGTTCTGTTTTGGCATAAGGTCATCACCTTTATATTTGTCGTAAGCTCTGAATCTGTGATGCATAACGGCTTCTCCTGCAGTGGCAGTGAGCATGTTGTTTCTAAGACCAATAATTCCTCTGGCAGGAATATCAAATTCAATATGTGTAAGGTCGCCTTTTGGTTCAATCACAATCATTTCACCCTTTCTTTGAGTAACCAGTTCTATTGCTTTTCCTGAATATTCGGGAGGAACGTCAATAGTCAGAGTTTCATAAGGTTCCGATTTAACACCATCTATCTCTTTCAGAATTACTTTTGGCTTACCAACCTGAAATTCATAACCTTCGCGTCTCATTGTTTCAATAAGAATAGAGAGGTGAAGAATACCACGGCCATAAACATTAAAAGTATCTTCAGATTTTGTGTCTTCAACTTTAAGTGCAAGGTTCTTCTCTGTTTCCCTCATCAGCCTCGTTCTAAGGTGGCGTGAGGTAACAAATTTGCCTTCCTTGCCAAACAACGGTGAGTTATTGATAGTGAATACCATACTCATTGTAGGCTCGTCAACTTCGATACGCTGGAGAGCCTCAGGTGCCAAAAGGTCTGCAAGAGTATCGCCGATCTCAAAATCTTCAAGTCCGATTACGGCACATAAGTCGCCGCATCTGACAGAATCGGTTTTTATCCTGCCCAATCCTTCAAAGACATATAATTCTTTTACACGTACTTTCTTCACTTTACCATCTCTCTTGCATAAAGTATAGTCAACACCGATGTTGATGTCCCCACGGAAAACACGTCCGATGGCAATTCTGCCAACATAATTTGAAAAATCGAGAGAAGCGACCTGCATCTGCGCTGTACCCGAAATATAAGGAGGTTCAGGTATTTCACTGAGTATTGTATCAAGTAGATATCTGATATCTGTCGAAGGATTCTTCCAGTCTTTGCTCATCCAGCCATGTTTTGATGAACCGAAAACAGTTTCAAAGTTCAGCTGGTCGTCAGTGGCATCGAGGTTAAACATCAGTTCGTAAACATCCTGCTGAACCTCATCTGGTCTGCAGTTTTCTTTATCAACCTTATTAACAACAACGATTGGTTTCAGTCCAAGTGCAATTGCTTTACCCAGTACAAAGCGGGTTTGAGGCATTGGTCCTTCGAGAGCATCGACAAGGAGTAAAACCCCGTCAGCCATTTTAAGCACCCTTTCAACTTCACCACCAAAATCAGCATGGCCGGGAGTGTCTATAATATTAATTTTAACGCCTTTATAATTAGCCGAGACGTTTTTAGAGAGTATAGTTATCCCTCTTTCACGCTCAAGATCGTTACTGTCAAGAATCAGATCACCCTGCTCCTTCCTCTGGTCAAGAACCTGGCATTCCTGTATAATACGGTCAACCAGAGTTGTTTTCCCATGATCAACATGTGCAATGATCGCAATATTTCTTATTAATTGCATAGAAATAAATTAGACCGCAAAAGTAATACAGTTGGCCGGATAAATGATAAAAACATCAAAAATTAATTAATGATAAATATTTCATATATTTCGAAATAAAATTTAAAAGACGACTTATGAAAAAAATGATCTTCACTCTCGTTTTCAGTTTATTCGCACTACCTCTTGCTTTCGGACAACAGAATGTAAAGCTGGCTGTAGGGATGAAGGCTCCTGACTGGATGTTTACCGATGCCGATAAGAAAGAATTTACAATGAATTCCTGGGCAGGAAAAGTTATCCAGGTGAATTATGTCGATCCTGATGAATCTGAATTAAATGAACCATTTAACGAAGCCGTAAATAAAGCAGTTGATGTTGATAAACTTATCAGCCGTGATTTTTTTAAAGGGTTTGGAATAGTCGATTGCAAATCAACATGGAAACCAAATGGACTTATCCGTACCATAGCAGGCAATAAAGCAAAAAAATTCGGCACTACTATACTATTTGATTACGATGCCAAACTTCAGAACCTGTGGGGATTACCTGAGGATAATTATTCTATAGCAATACTTGATAAAAACCGTGTATGCAGATATCTGGCCATCGGAAAAATTCCTGCATCAGACAACGAGAAGATCATTCAACTGATACTTGCCTTAACAAAAGAATAAAACTGGATTCTTTAAGACCCTTTTTAACCGCAAAGTACGCTAAGAAAAGCAAAGAACACAAAGCAAAGCCTTATAATTAAGACCTTTGCGATTTTTGCGTGATTTATTTGCGAACTCTGCGGTTAATTTTTTCCTATATTTCTTAAAATTTATGATCATTCAAAACCTCCTGCTTATTGCCGGTACCGGAACCAATTCGGGAAAGACTTCAATGGCCTGCAGGATAATTGAGAGTTTTCCGGAGCTAAGAATCACAGCCATCAAGATTACACCGCATTTCCACGAGACAACTTCAGGATTGATTTTGAAGTCAGAAAAAAGTGGTTATGCAATTTATGAGGAAACTGACACAGGGGGTTCTAAAGATACATCCCGGATGCTGAAATCAGGTGCAGCCAGGGCGTATTTTGCAAAAGTCCTGGATAATAAGCTTTTTGATGCATTTAAAGAAATTATGACACAGGTTACTCCGGGTGATCCGGTGATATGCGAATCACCTGCACTAAGAAACTTTGTTGAGCCCGGAATTTTTATCATTATGACATCTGGAAGTATTAATAAACACAAAGATATTAAGCATTTGCAGGAGCTACCTCATTTGATGATCAAGCTGGAGGAATTGGAAAAAATGACGCAGCTTCCAATTGGTTTTGAAGACGGAAGATGGTTTGAAAAGGCTTGAAGACCGAAGACGTAAGACCGAAGAATAAATTCATAAATATTTAGTGCAGGTCTGAGGTCTTTTAACCACGGAGTCTCACAGAGTTTACACGGAGTTACACGGAGTGCAGGATTCGATAATTCTCCTCTTCTTCATCTTCCGTCTTCCGTCTTCCGTCTTCGGTCTTCCGTCTTCCGTCTTCCGTCTTCCGTCTTCCGTCTTCGGTCTTCTGTCTTCTGTCTATTTTTCTTCATCTATATCAGAAATATCGCTTCCCATTCTGGCCTTGATCCGTTCAAGGTCGTGCTTCATGCCGGCAACCGCTTTCATCATCTGTTTCTCGGGCAGTACAGGATCGGGAATTTCGCTGCTGATATAATTGACGAATTTCCAGATCTCTTTAACTTCATTTATATGAACCTCATAAGGCTCATAAATCGGATTAAGTGAATAGAGAACCAGTTTGCCGTCGGTACGGATATTGTTTTCAACCACCTTAAATACAATACCATCGTCGAGAGTAAACACCACATAAGCTTTTCCGCTGATTATCCCCATCCAGTCCTGAAGGAACTCCCCTGTCACCCATGAACCATCGGGTATAGGAAGCATTGAATCGCCTTTCAGCTGAAAGGTCCTGTATTTCTTTTTGTCGGAAAGAAACGGCAATGTAAATACAGGCAGTTCCCCGATATATTCAGGATCAGCATATCCGGTAGCATAGCCTGCCTTAGCCTTTTCCTGAACAAGTTCGATATTCTCGCGGTTGGCTGAATTAACTGTTGTGGTCAGTACCCGCAGATTGCTTCCCTTCACATAGGCATCATAGCCTCTTTCAAGTTCGCCGAGCTGACTTTCGGACAATTTCGATATATCAAGCTTAAGGATAGTATCGATTGATATGTTGAAGTAACCGGAAAAAGAGATCAGGATCTCTATCCCGGGCTGGGCTACACCGTTCTCATAACCGCTTAGGGTTGAACGTTTCAGGTTAAGGGCAAAAGCAACATCATCCTGTGTCCTGCCCCTCCTTTTTCTTAAAAATTTTATGTTCGATCCGAAGTACATAATGAAAATTGGTTATATTGTAATCAAATAATTGATTAAATTTTAATCAAAAGTAAAACTTAATTGTTATATATACAAGAAAAATGACAAAAAGTTTAGAGTGACTAAAGTTTAAAGTACTTAAAGTTAAAAATATGGAAAATAAGGAGTTTAGCAAAAAGCTTGAGATCAGAACAAGGGCTTTTGCAATAAGAGTTATCAAATTATCAATCCTTCTTCAAAATACTGTTGAAGGAAGGATAATTAGAAACCAATTGACAAAGGCCGGAACCAGCATTGGAGCAAACTATCGTGAAGCGAACAGAGCAAGAAGCAGAGCGGATTTTAAGAGCAAAATTAAAATAAGTGAAAGTGAATCAAGTGAAACTGGCTATTGGCTGGAAATTATAAAGGATATGAAATGGGTTGAATCTGAAGAATTAGAGCCAATTATTTCTGAGACCAATGAGTTACTATCAATCTTCACTTCAATCGGGAAAACCCTGACTCTTTGAAAAAAGTTTAGAGTGACTAGAGTTTGGAGTGAGCTAGAGTTAGAAAAACAACTCTAGTCACTTTAGTCACTTTAGTCACTCTAAACTCTAAACTTTTCAATTAATAAATGATACTTGCCGGCACTATAGAAAGATCCGTTCTTCACCTCGACCTCGATACATTTTTCGTATCGGTTGAGAGGCTTAAGAACAGCCGCCTCACAGGGAAGCCGGTGATTATTGGCGGCATGTCCGACCGTGGTGTGGTGTCGAGCTGCAGCTATGAGGCACGCAAATATGGTGTAAGCTCCGCCATGCCGATGAAGATGGCCAGAAGTATGTGTCCCGATGCCATTGTGATTCGTGGCGACATGGAGCTGTACAGTAACTATTCGAATATTGTTACAGCCATCATTGCCGAAAGGGCTCCTCTGTATGAGAAGGCATCGGTAGATGAGCATTACATTGATCTCACCGGTATGGACCGCTTCTACGGATGCTACAAATGGTCGCACGAATTGAGGCAGCATATAATAAAGGAGACAGGACTACCTATCTCAATCGGCCTCTCTGTGAACAAGACCGTATCGAAGATTGCAACAGGCGAGGCTAAACCAAACGGTGAAATTGAGGTGCCAAAAGCGATTGTGCTACCATTCCTCGATCCGTTATCAATAAGAAAGATCCCGATGATAGGTCAGAAGACTTACCAGGTGCTCCGTTCAATGGGCATTGCAACTATTTTTACCCTCAGGAACATCCCCGTTGAGATGCTTGAGAAACTGATGGGAAAAAACGGTATTGTGATGTGGAAGAGGGCAAATGGAATAGACTCTACTCCCGTCATCAGTTATTCAGAGCAGAAATCGATAAGTACCGAGCACACCTTCGAGAAAGACACCACCGATCTGGTGCGACTTAACCAGCTGCTGGTGAGCATGGTGGAGAAAATTGCATTTGAACTGAGAAAACAGGAGAAGCTTACTTCGTGCGTGACTGTAAAAATAAGATACTCAAACTTCGATACCCATACTCTGCAGAAACGGATCCCATATACATCATTCGACCATGTGCTGGCAGATATCACCAAAGAGCTTTTTGCCAGATTATATCAGCGACGCATGCTGATAAGGCTCATAGGGGTCAGATTCAGCCATATGGTGCGCGGAGTACAGCAACTCGACCTGTTTGACGATACACCGGAGAAGGTGAGCCTCTATATGGCTATGGACAAGATCAGAAAACGTTTCGGGCGAAATGCGGTCAGAAGAGCCTCCGGAGTAATGACGATAAGCGAAAGAGAGGAAAAGGCCCTCAGACAGCTCGAAAACGCTCTTAAAGAGCAGAATATGATGGAGGAGAGACTTAAGAAGTATATGATGTATGGAAGATGAAAGTTCGGAGTGCCTAAAGTTCGGAGTGCCTAAAGTTAAAAGAAGTAATATGCCAATACAACTTATAACTCTAAGTACTCCAGGCACTTTAGGCACTTTAGGCACTTAAGGCACTTAAGGCACTTAAGGCACTTAATATATGTATTTAAACTGTCATTCATATTACAGCTTACGCTACGGAACAATGTCCGTGGAACAGCTTGTGCAGAAAGCACTGGCGGCTGGTGCAGATACTATTGTCCTCACTGACATAAATAACTCAACAGCCATACCCGAATTTGCAGGAGAATGCAGTAAAAACAATCTGCGACCAGTTGCAGGTATCGAGTTCCGAAACGATAATGAACTGCAGTACATAGGAATAGCACGCAATAACAAGGGACTGATGGAACTGAACGATTTTCTGTCAAAGCTCAATTCCGATAAAGAACCTGTCCCCTTTCCCGCACCTCATTTTTCGGAATCATATGTAATCTATTCCCTGAGCAAGATACCTGATCGTAAACTTTCTGATAATGAACGCATCGGAATACGCAGAAATGAGATGAACCGGCTCCTTACACTCTCTTCAACAATTGACAGAAGCATGATGGTGCTGCTTCAACCTGTGACTTTTGCAGAAAATGACGACATTTTCATACACAAGAGCCTCAGGGCGGTAGACAATAATATTCTGCTAAGTCATCTCAAGCCATGGCAGTGTGCCGGAGAGGATGAATTTTTCAGAAGTGCGGCAGATACTGAGAATACTCTGAAAAATTTTCAATGGATGATCACCAATACACAAAAACTACTGAACGACTGTTCTTTACAATTCGACAGGGACAGCCTGAAGAATAAAAAGATCTATTCAGCCAGCAGATATGACGATAAGATGCTTCTCGAGAAGCTCGCATGGGATGGCATGATCTACAGATATGGCAGGGACAACAAAGAGGCAAAAAAAAGAGTCCAGCACGAACTTGCCATAATAGACAAACTCGGATTCTCAGCTTACTTCCTCATTACATGGGATATTGTAAGGTATTCAATGGCGAGAGGTTTTTACCATGTCGGACGTGGAAGCGGTGCGAATTCTGTAGTTGCTTATTGTCTGAAAATCACTAATGTTGACCCTATTGATCTGAACCTTTACTTTGAGAGATTCCTGAACCCCAAAAGGAGCTCTCCCCCCGACTTCGACATTGACTATTCGTGGAAAGAACGTGACGAGGTAATTGATTATATTTTTAAGAGATACGGGAAAAAACACACTGCACTGCTTGGTACAATGAGCACTTTCAGGGGAAAATCAATTGTGCGTGAACTCGGAAAGGTACATGGATTACCGAAGGAAGAGATTGATTCCCTGATAGATAATCCTTCTGCAGAAACAAACAGAAATGAGATAACCAACACAATTTTCTCCACTGGTCTTAAGATCGCTGATTTTCCCAATATGAGGAGCATTCATGCGGGTGGAATTCTCATATCTGAAGAACCGATAACCTGCTACACTGCCCTTGACATGCCTCCGAAAGGTTTTCCTACCACACAGTGGGATATGTACACTGCCGAGGAGATTGGTTTTGAAAAGCTCGATATACTGAGCCAGAGGGGCATCGGACACATTAAAGAGAGTGCTGAGATAATTCTGCGCAACCGTGGTATAGATGTCGATGTCCATGCTGTTCAGAAGTTCAAGACTGATGAGAAGGTACGGGAGCATTTGCGGATCGGTCAGACCAAAGGGTGTTTTTATATTGAAAGTCCTGCAATGCGCGGACTACTTCAAAAACTGAATTGCGATAATTACACCACCCTGGTCGCAGCCAGTTCTGTAATCAGACCCGGAGTGGCACGCTCGGGAATGATGAAAGAGTATATTTACAGGTTTCATAATCCGCATTCTTTCAAGTACATACACCCGGTAATGAAAGAACAACTTGAGGAGACATTCGGTGTAATGGTTTACCAGGAGGATGTTTTGAAAGTGTGCCATCACTTTGCAGGACTCGATCTTGCTGATGCTGATACTTTGCGTCGAGCCATGAGCGGAAAACACAGATCAAAACAGGAGATGCAAAGGATAATAGATAAATTCTTCTCAAACTGCCGTGAAAAGGGTTATAGTGAAGAAGTTACCAAAGAGGTATGGAGACAGATCGAGTCTTTTGCAGGCTACTCATTCTCAAAGGCCCACTCTGCCTCATATGCTGTTGAGAGCTATCAGAGTCTTTATCTCAAGGCTCACTACCCGCTCGAGTTCATGGTGGCAGTAATTAATAACTTCGGAGGGTTTTACAGAACCTGGGTATATGTACATGAAGCTCGAAGATCGGGAGCAAGTATTCTGCTTCCCTGCGTAAACAAAAGTACTTATAAAACAACCATTTACGGAACTGATGTTTACATCGGGTTCATCCATATAATGAGTCTTGAATACAAGGTAGCCCAATCAATTGAAGAGATCCGGAATGCTGAAGGAGAATTCAGAAGTCTCAGCGATTTTGTTATAAGAGTCAACCCCGGACTTGAGCAGCTGATCCTGCTTATAAGGGCCGGGGCATTCAGGTTCACGGGTAAAAAGAAGGCTGTACTTCTCTGGGAGGCTCATATGATGATAAACAAAAGCAATCATGAAGAGACACGGCCGCTCTTCTCCTCTCCTGTTCGCGACTTTTCACTGCCCGATCTGGTTCAGGGAGAGACTGAAGATGTATATGATGAGATTGAGCTGTTTGGTTTCCCGGTTACAATGAGCTGGTTCGATATGCTTGTGACACCATTCCGGGGAGAGGTTAAGGCCATGGAATTGATGAAATACAAAGGGAAAAAAATAAAAATGGTAGGTCATCTTGTAACAGTTAAGTATATCAAGACGATAAAAAACGACTGGATGAATTTCGGATGTTTTATTGATGCTGAGGGCAACTTTTTCGATACAGTTCACTTTTCACAATCACTCAAAGAGTATCCGTTTAAAGGAAGCGGAACCTATCTGATTCTCGGAAAGGTCGTGGAAGATTTCGGTTTTCCATCGGTAGAAGTTGAGAAGATGGCAAAACTGCCAGTCAGGCCTGATCAGCGATATTGACAGGCGGGTTCTTTGGTTGGGTCCAGCGTACAGCAACTACTCTATATGGATACCTGGCAAAAAGGTTAGGCGCATTCGGGCAGTTTTTCCGGTGTATTTTTATTCCATCAAGAATTGTTACAAACCCAAAAATGCTATCTCCAAAGACTGGATTACAGCACTTGGAAAGCTTGTAATCAAGACCTTCAACCCTATCTTCAATTATTATGTAATCGGAAAACTGAGAATAAGTTGTTTCTTTTATCTCTCTTTCCGCTACAAATATCGAAGGAACAGCCGGTTCCGGTGATTCTTCCTTTAATAAGACCTCTTTAATCTGTAAAAGCTCAATCTTTTCAGTTGCAATCAAATAGTAAAGATCCTGGGCCGTTTTAAGATTATATGAACTGATAAGCTTTTGAATTACAAGGTCACCATAAACTATTTTCCAGTTCTTGAGCCGGCGCATAAGGATCTCTTTCCCATCAGCTGCAGCTTTGGTTTTCTCTTCATTAAGAACCTGCTTAATCTTTGTCTTGGCTTTTGTTGTAACTACAAAAGAGAGCCAGTCCTGTTTTGGTTTCTGATTTTTTGACCGGATTATTGAAACATGGTCACCATTCTGCAGAACATATCTGATTGTTACATTCTTTCCATTTACCTTTCCACCCACGCAAGAAGCGCCCACATCGGTATGGATATCAAAAGCAAAATCCAGTACAGTCGCTCCTGCCGGAAGCTGGCGCAGATCTCCTTTTGGGGTGAAAACAAAAACTTCATCAGTATATAATCCGGATCTTACCTGGTCGAGAAATGCAGTATCCTCTTTTTCTGAAGATTCCAGTATTTCCCTCATTTTTGAAAGCCATGAATCGAGTCCGCCTTCTCCTTTAATGCCTTTATATTTAAAGTGGGCAGCAAGACCCTTCTCGGCAATCTCATCCATCCTGAATGACCTTATCTGCACTTCAACCCATTTGCCACGCGGACCTACAACAGTTGTATGCAGGGACTCATAACCGTTTGATTTTGGTACAGATATCCAGTCACGGAGCCTGCTTGGATTTGGCTGATAAATGTCGGCAACTATTGAATAGGCTCTCCAGCAATCGGATTTCTCATTCTCATTTTCACTATCAATAATAATCCTGACAGCAAAAAGATCGTACACCTCCTCAAAATCCACTCCCTGCTTTTTCATTTTCAGCATAATTGAGTGAATTGATTTTGTACGGCTCTTTATGTTGAACTTCAGACCGGCTTTTTCCAGTTTCTCCTTTAAAGGAATTGAAAAATCGCGGATCAGTTTATTCCTGGATGCTGTTGTTTGCTTTACCTTACATACTACCTCATTATACTGTTCAGGCTCAAGATACTTCACAGCCAGATCCTCCATCTCCGACTTGATATTATAGAACCCAAGCCTGTGGGCAAGCGGAGCATAAAGAAAATAAGTTTCTGAAGCCATCGGCAGCCTCTCTTTTTCTGGTGCCTGATCCAGATTACGCATATACTCGAGACGTTCAACAAGTTTGATCAGGATTACCCTGACATCATCGGCAAGGCTGAGGAGAAGCTTACGAAAATTCTCAGCCTGATATGAGGATTGCATAGAATCGATGCCGGTAATTTTGGAGAAACCATTCAGGATCTCGACAACCTTTATTCCGAATACTTTCTCCAGGTTTTTTGGAGGCAGTCTCAGATCATTATAGGAATCGTGCAGCAGTGCTGTGACAATTGATGTGAGTCCCAGCCCCATCTCAGCAGCTATTATTCTTGCCACCGAAAGCGCATGAAGTATTTCGGGCTCACCAGTTAGAATTACTTTGTCTCCACTGGCTTCCACAGCAAGGTCAAGTGCCTGTCGGATCTTCGGAAGATCCTCCTGGGTAACAGTGTTTTTTGAAGCCTCAAGCAAAGCTTTGTAAGCGCTGTTTATTTTATTTATATCCACACTCATTAGCAGAACTGAATTGATTTTAAAACTCAATATACCGTAAAATAGTATAAGTTTCAAAAAAAAATCCCCGGGTGGTGTTGAACCCCGGGGATTTCAGAAAAATACTTTTTCTTACTATCTGAACGAGATTCCCAACCCTGTTGATAAAATGTTGTATTGGGCCCTTGTATAATCAGCATGAATTGTGATAACTGCCAGTTTAATCCTGAATCCGATATTTGCCCGTAAGCCGGAGAAATTCTCGATTTTCATTGATGGAAAATCTTTTCCTGTTTTCACTCCTGAGTTATTATACTCAGCATGAGGAGGAGCCGGAGCTGTAACTAAAACAGGTGTTGGGAAATCACCGGTAAACTCCATTCCAGTCTTTGTCTTACAATACCCTAAACCTCCATAGAATGTGATTACCGGAAGATTGAGTGAAGCTATTGCACTCACATTCAAGGCAGTAACATTTATATTCAGATTTTGATTTGTGAAAGCAGTGGCTGAATTGTAA
>JANNKF010000084.1:0-11226 GCA_031396165.1 Bacteroidales bacterium
AAAAGGGAACAAATAACGGTGTATTTACTGATGATAACGGCAACTACACTTTAAATATCAAGGATGAAAATTCAATCATTGCCTACAGCTTTGTTGGTATGATTGTACAAGAAATTCCAGTTGGCAAGCAGAGGGAAATAAATGTAACCCTGGTTAGCAATAACATTTTGGGGATGGTCGAGGTAGTAGGCTCGAGACGTCCGAACCGGACTGCAATAGAAAGTGTAGTTCCGGTAGATATTATCGAAGTTTCGCGACTGATAGCAACACTTGGTCAGCCCGATGTTAACCAGTTGCTTCAATATGCAGCCCCGTCATTTAATTCAAATAAACAATCCGGTGCCGACGGAGCCGATCACATTGATCCTGCTACTCTGCGAGGCCTGGGTCCCGATCAGACACTGGTGTTAATTAACGGAAAACGCCGGCACCAGTCATCGCTAATTAATATTTTTGGTTCACGTGGTCGCGGGAATACAGGAACTGACCTGAATGCAATTCCGATTTCAGCAATCGATCATATTGAAATTTTACGCGACGGAGCCGCAGCACAGTATGGCTCCGATGCAATAGCCGGGGTAATTAATATTGTGCTGAAATCAAATGCAAACGAATTTACCGGCAATTATTCAACCGGGGTCAGAAATTCGACTCCCCCAAGTAATTACAATGTACTTAAAGAAGATAAAAAATTTGATGGTATGCTCTCGCAGTTAAATGGAAATTACGGAACAAAAATAGGCAACAAAGGATTTATAAATGTTACACTAGACTATGCAAAGCTCGACCATACGTTCAGGCGTGCAGATCCGGCAAAATTCGAAAATGGCG
This sequence comes from Bacteroidales bacterium, assembly GCA_031396165.1. Lineage (GTDB taxonomy): Bacteria > Bacteroidota > Bacteroidia > Bacteroidales > VadinHA17 > LD21. The sequence continues at coordinate 832 of JANNKF010000084.1, forward strand.
TTTACCGGAATAAATTTGGCGATGCAGCCTCCGAAAATTTTGGAACCTATTTCAACTCTTCATTTAATGCAGGAGAGAATACCGAATTGTATATGTTCGGCGGATATAATTACCGTTTTACTGATGCCTATGCGTTCAGTCGCGATGCAAACGAAGAACGGAATGTGACAGAAATATTTCCTAATGGATTTGATCCTCAGATTCAATCTGTTATTACCGACAAGTCATTTTCTGCAGGAATGAAAACTATGATAAGTGGCTGGAAAGTTGATGTCAATAATACCTTCGGTGCAAATAATTTCAGTTACAAGGTAGATAATACTCTTAACTCATCCTTACTTACTAAATCTCCCACCCGTTTTGATGCCGGAGGTTTTTCACTGGCTCAGAATACTACTGTTATTGATGTCTCAAGGTTTTATGAGGGAGTGGCAAAGGGATTGAATATAGCGTTTGGTGCTGAGCATCGGATTGAAACTTACCAGATCGTGGCAGGCGAAGAGGCCTCATATAAAACCTATGGACAACAGGTATTCAGCATTGATACAACTTTTAGTGATTTAGGTGGTATCACTAGCATCGATACAACATTGAGACCAGGCGGGTCACAGGGATTTCCGGGGTTTCAGCCAGGAAACGAATTGAAGGAATCGCGCAGTAACTTTGGTGCTTATATGGATCTTGAATTGGATGTTACCGAGAAGTTCGTTGTGGATGTTGCAGGGAGGTACGAGCAATATAGTGATTTTGGAAATACACTTAACGGGAAATTTGCATCGAGATATAAAATTTCGGACAATTTTTCGCTGAGGGGCTCAGTAAGTTCAGGATTCAGGGCACCTTCACTGGCCCAGTTGTATTTTAATACTACCTTTACGGATATTGTTGCAGGTCAGGCAATTGATAAGATCATTGCAAAAAATAACAGTCCTATCACCCGCGAACTGGGTATTCCGGAACTAAAGCAGGAAGTATCCACCAATGCCGGTCTTGGTTTTACCGCAAAAGTGAAAGATCTTACTTTGACAGTGGATGCCTATTATGTAAGGATAAAAGACCGCATTGTTCTTACAGGTGCCTTCTACAGCGATGATGATATTATCGGGGGGGACCTGACAAAATTAAACATTGGTGCTGCCCAGTTTTTTACAAATGCCGTAAACACAACTTCCAGGGGATTGGATGCTATTCTTTCTTACACAACGAAATTTTCCGGTCAGCAAAATTTTAAATTCCTGGTTGCAGCAAATTTCAACGATATGGTTATCAACAGTATTTATACAAACCAAAAATTGCAGGGGAAAGAGAATACCTACTTCGGCATTCGTGAGCAGTATTTTTTGCTGGGGTCGGCTCCTAAAAGCAAATTTAATTTTGGGATTGATTACCTGAATAAGAAATTCTTTGCAAATCTGAAATTAACACGGTTTGGCAAAGTAGAACTCATAAACTGGAATGACAATGGTGATAATACAGTAGATGCAGGGGAGAAGGATACCTATAATCCAAAAACCACAGCAGATCTGTCTGTTGGTTACAATTTGCGAAATTTTACTCTCACAGTCGGAGGAGTAAATATTTTGAATGCTTACCCCGACAGACAGGATCCCGGCCTGACTGAATCGGGAGGAATCTGGGACTCAGTTCAGATGGGATTCAGCGGTGCATTGTATTTTGCCAGGGTTGGATTTAAATTCTGAGGTGAACTAACCTTGTCATGATTTTATTTTGTCAATGAATAAGGTTATTTTATTTCTTAAGGTAGTATCGTTTCTGTCTTTTCTGATATAACTATTCCAGATCGTAAAAGATACTGTGAATATTATAACAGTAGCTACCGCCACCTTAAGCAGATGAGGAACAATACTTATAATGTCACCTATCCTGGTATTTAATTTATGGAGGAATTTCTCAAGATGACCGTCAGATGGCCGGTACCCACCAAATTTATTCCTGTGTTCACGAATAAAACTCTCTATGTTATCATTTTTTTTGTTCACCTGATTAGTTTTAAATAAAGACGCTGAATTAACAATTGTGTTACGATAAATATATATTGCACATATCACTTTCCCGGATTTTTCAGAAACCGGATATAGATTTTTAATCGTGCAAAATTGTAATCCGGTAATTGTTTTTGTATATATTCATTGCTGGTTAAAAAAAGGATAACAAAATGAATAATAAGAAATTATATATTCTGGCTTTAACGCTGTTTTATATTGGATTAACTTGCTGTCAGAAAAATTCGGTTAAGGATATTGATGGTAATGTTTATAAGACAGTAACAATCGGAACCCAGGTTTGGATGGCTGAAAACCTTAACACAACCCGGTACAATAATGGCGATGTGATAGGGACCACCAATCCTCCGGCATTGAATATTCATTCTGAAGGATCACCAAAGTATCAGTGGGCTTATGACGGCGATGAAAAAAATGTTACGACTTATGGCAGATTATATACATGGCATACAGTGACTGACAATCGGAAGATTTGTCCATCAGGCTGGCATGTTCCTGCCGATAATGAATGGACAATTTTAACTGATTACCTTATTTACAATCTCTATGGCTACGGTGGCGGATATGATGGAATGGACATCGTAAAATCGTTGGCAGCCGATTCAGGCTGGGTCCCTGATGATACACCGGGAAGTGCGGGGAGTAACCAGGGAAGTAATAACAGGACTGGCTTTACAGCCCTTCCGGGAGGAGCACGTCTGGCTGACGGGAGCTTTCAGGATCTCGGACATGTTGGTACATGGTGGTCAGCAACAGAGAAAGCCGACGAAACCATGCCAGTATCTTCAGCTGATTCTGAAAATATCCCCGGAGCTCTGTTTCGTGACATCTACCACGACTATTCCTATGTAAACAGTTATGTGAATAATAAGAAATACGGAATGTCAGTGAGATGTGTTAAAAACCTGAAGGAGTAACCGAACTTTCAATTTGCTAACTACAGGATAGTCGTTTCATAATGCAACAATCTTTCGAATGGATTGGCTTTCAAAATGTCAGCCTCAAATTTCTTTTGCCTCTATTAACTTCTAAATACTAATAAAATTGATGTTTGAGTCAGTAAAGAAATATAATCAATGGATACTCCCTGGTGTGCGGTATTATTGGGTTTTCATCGCTTATTAAAGTATAATAAAGTCCTTCTAATTCCGTTTATAGAGTAGTGTTCGGCAATTACAATTACTAAATCTTTTTCATATGTGAAGAATGAACCATTATCGGGTTGCCATTTTTCATCGCTCTGTATCGGCCTTATTGTGCTGATTATGTGATCAGTATTGATCATTTATAACAACTAAACATTTACCAGGCAACAATTTTTTGAATACTGAAATGGGAAAAGCAATAAAGTTTTACACAATTACTGGTGTTTTTATGGTACTGTTTTCTTTTGGAAATATGTCTGAAGCACAAACAAAACAGACTACAACAAAACCACCGCAGACCACAAAAAAAACTACCCCAAAACCACCAGTGACAACAACCAAATCCACAAAAACAACATCAAAAACCCCACAGACAAAACCAAAATCAACCCAGACTACATCAAAACCAGCACAGACTAAGGCAGATCCCACAAAAAAAATTACAGTACCAGTTCCGGAAAAGATAAATAAAGTTTCAGGTACTGTGACTATTGGTACGCAAACCTGGGCTCTGGCCAACCTGAATGTAAACACCTTTCAAAATGGCGATTCAATAACCGAAGCAAGAACTAACAAAGAGTGGGAAACCTTATGCCAATCAGGAAAACCTGCCTGGTGTTACTATAATAACGACCCATTGAACGGACAAAAATTTGGCAAACTATATAACTGGTATGCATTAAACGACCCGGGAGGATTAGCTCCTGCAGGCTGGACATTGCCTGGCGATGCAGACTGGGTAATGTTGATTAATTTCTTGGGAGGACAAGAATCTGCCGGTATAAAAATGAAAACTACAACAGGGTGGTTTGATGGTAATAATGGAAGCAATGATTCAGGTTTTTCCGGTTTGCCGGGAGGTTACCGTGTTGAAAATGGGGCATTTGTCAACCTTGGAAGTATTGGCACATGGTGGAGTTCGACAGAAAGCAAGTCATCCACCGCTATTGATTTCTACCTTGCACTAAGAAGCAGACTGGAAAGGAGCAATAATTCCAAACAACGTGGTGAATCGGTTCGTTGTCTCAGAAAATAGAATATCTTCTCATTCCTGATCCAAAATCAAGGACATGAGTGTGTCCCTACCTGTTTGTGTTCCCTCCTTGACTCTAATTTGAACTCTTCACAATGGCTTCGAACAAAATAAATATTCTTTTGTTTAATTCAAACGAATGGTATCTATATCATTTATAAACAAAAGGATAGAAAGTTCCGAAGATTTTATGAATGAAATAGAAAAGAAGTAAATTGAATGGAGGACTCGAACTGTATCAAGAAAAGGAATGATGATCAGGTCTCAAAGTGCAAACAAATATTATCCGACATCGTTAAAGAAAATTTGAACTTAACGGATTGAATCAATTAGCTAATCCTAATCAAAATGAAAACAAATATTATAAATTTAAAAATCTTTAACCTTGTATTAATTACAGGATTGATCTTAACCTCATGTAGTAAAGACCCGGAACCTGCAAATGTTCTGACAGGTATCTGGACTGCTGCAAACACCACTTTAAACACCAGGGTTGGTACTCAAACGCTGACACAGTATTTTACTGATGTATTGAATTTGACGAATGAAGAAGCACTGTCATATGACAGTCTTTATTCCGCGATAATAAAGGAATCATTTGTCGGAACAATTCAGATTAAATCAGATAATACCTATACTTCTAATCTGGGGGGATATACCGATACAGGAACATGGACCATGAGTGCTGACCTGAAAAAACTGACAATAAATTCCACTACTGACGGACCCACAACGTTTGATATAGTGGAATTAACTTCAACAGAGCTCCAGTTACAGATCTCGGAATCCTTTATTGATGATCTTAACTTTGATGGCATCCCGGAATTAATAACTTTCAGTATATTAGTGAGTTTCAATAAATAATTACCAGACTGCAATTTGTAAACCGGGAAGCATATTCCATTAAATGTAATCTTAATAGTAAAGCAGGACGCCCTGACAAGAACATTTATAAGTGGAATTAATGGATTATATTATGGATATTCTTTCAATTCCTTTTCAGTGGTGAAAATCATCTGCGAATCTTTTAATGAAAATCCTCATATAAATGTCATTGTAAAGAATGATAAAAAAAGACCTGCAAGGATGGCTGCAATGGCTGAGTATGCTTTTAAAATAGGAATGAGAAGAAAAGGAGTTTTTTTAACAGATGATGGGCTGGGTATTGCAATCATTTATGAATACAACAAAATTAAGATGAATCTATTTGAATACTGGATTCAATTTTTACTTGTATTCAAGGTCTTTACTCCACAAAAAGCACTTATGGTAAATAATCTGGAATCATTAATCAGGAAGAACAGGGATGCTAACGTTGAATTTCTGTATTTATGGTTTTTTGGAGTAGCAGATGAAGGATTGGGTACGTCTGATGGAAGGGATTTAATGAAATTTATATTTAAAATGTCGTATGACAAAAAATTGCCAATATATCTTGAAACCAGTATAAGAAGAAATAATGTTATTTATAAACGTTTTGGATTGGAAGATTATAAAGTCTTGAATACCGGGTATAAAGATCTCACTATGTGGTACATGAAACGACGATATGATCATGCTTTATAGACATTATGCAAAAAGTTCTGGTTACCGGTGCTTCTGGCCTTCTCGCAACTAATATAATACTTGCTTTACTTGAAAATGGATACTCAGTAATTGCTCTGGTCAGAAACAGGTTAAAATATTTGTTACCAATTCACGAAAATGTGGAGCTTCGGGAAGGAGATATTACAGATCCTGATTCTCTTCTGTCTTTATTTCATGATTGTGATTATGTAATTCACGCTGCAGCAGAAACCCGACAGGATTTAATAAACTACAGTGATTATCTTAAACCTAATGTAATCGGAACTGAGAATATTTTTAAACTTGCTGAGCAAAATAAAATAAAAAGAGTTATTTATGTGAGTACAGCTAATGTTTTTGGTTATGGTACAAAAGAAAAACCTGGGGATGAATCGTTAATTACAAAAGGACCATTTTCAAAATCGCTATATGTAAAAAGCAAAATAGAAGCCCAAAAAATTGCTTTATCCTATTCAGATAAAATAGAAGTTATTATTTTAAACCCCACTTTCCTTTTAGGTCCCTATGATCAGACCCCAAGCTCTGGAAGGATTATAACTTATGCATATAATAGGAGACTAATTTTATATCCGCCTGGCGGGAAAAATTTCATTCATGTATCTGATGCTGCTTCAGGAATTGTTAAAGCTCTTTCAAAAGGAGTGAATAAGGAGTCCTACCTGCTTGCAAATGAGAATTTATCATACAGGGAAATCTTTGGTTTGATATCTGCCCAATCCGGAAAAAAATCCATATTTATCAGAATCCCAAAGTTGTTTTTATTTGTTATCGGACTCATTGGGAACTTGCTTATGCATTTTGGATTTAATACAGACAAAACATTGACAAACATGAAGATTCTGTGCATGAAAAACTATTATTCCGGTAAAAAAGCATCAAATGATTTAGAAATTATTTACAGGCCTGTCGAATCGGCCATTACTGACGCAATTAATTGGTTTAAGAACAATAATAAAATACATGCTTAATAACTGAGATTTCCATCTTATTCAGCCCCATCTGACCTGGCTCTCAAAATAGCTTTTTCTCCGATAGCATTTCCCATTTCAAGTCCTGCATCGCAATCTCTTCTATAATGTATTCCGCCATATAATCTGGATAATGATGCTTCTTGAGCCTGTTTTTTAAAGTAACTTGCCAGTGAGGGGATTAAATATGATAATACAGTTGCCGCTGCACCACTAAACGTAGAATGGCCTGATGTATATGAGGGGAAATTAGGCAATCCTGTAAGAGTTTTTATTTTTGGATTTATTTGAGATGGACGAGGAGTAAAATAGAGATATTTTGCATCCCAGCAACAAATAGCTGCATCCATCATGGCCATATTTAGTAAGGCTAAATTTCTTGCCCACCTCACCTCACTGTACTTTTGACCCGCAAATGATTCGCATGCTATAGCATTCCAATGCCCGGGAGGAGTATATGTGCCCACTCCGTCTGCCCAAAAATTTACCAGTTTATACCGCTCTTTAGTTGGATGTTCGCTATACCAAAGCACTTCTTCAACATCGTTTTTAAATTCCTCCGAATTTGTTGAAGGAGGGGCCGCAGGTCTTCCATTAATAACACTGATGGAGTCAATCAGAAAACCCTTCACCAGACCAAATCTTGGAAGCATTGGAGGTCTTAAAGGACTCTCCAGACTTATCCAGGGTAATTCTCCTTTTGCAACCGCTTGTTGTTCCAGGCTACTCCATAATACAGCATTTCCACCAGCTTGTCCGGCCCTGTCATTTCTTGCCCTGGCAATAAATTTGGAAGCTACTGATCTCCCTAACTTCTCACCGGCTTCCAGATCACTTCTGGTATTTGCACCTGCCATAATCCGTGATAATTTATGTTCATAGGCTTTTTGCTGTATATATGCTATTTCTGTAGGGAAAAGAAGTTTAAGAATTTCTACTGTAACACCAGCAATTGCAGCTTCTTCTGATGGATAGGCATACTTTTCAACCTGAGAGGAAGGTACAAGTAATTGAATATTGTTGCTTACCTTATCGGGAGATTTGCGTTTATAAAGATTTTTATAAAAGCAGGCAGCTATCAAAACATCATATTGAGCTGCACTAACATATGCATAAGCTCTTGCTGCATAGGGAGGGTTGGAAAACGGGAATTCAGGATATGAGAACGGATTAGCAGCGTTCGGTATTGGATATACTCCATCGGAATTTTGGTATGGTGGCAGGTTATGTTTTGCAACTAACTCTCTTATTATTTCATTCCATCTTAATACTCCACCGGCTTTCCAGTAATCAATCGATTCTTTTTGTTCGTTTGTCAGAAAGTCCTGCCATCCTATTATTTCATTAATCTCAGCCAGATAATCAGACGAGGTCATTGATCCGGGAGCCTCAATTGAAAATTCGTTTGGGGCGCTAAGCAATACCGGCTTCCAGTTTTGTGCGACTGTATCCGGTTGAAACGGATCAAGAGCTTCATAATTATCAGATCGGGATGTTACTTCCTTCGAACAACTATAAAATAAAACAGATGAAACTATAAAGACTAAAATAAGAAATGGTTTTTTCATAGCAGATATTTTTTAACGGGTTCCTTGCTCTTTATTTAATAACAATTATAATGTGCTTTATGAATTTGGTTTCTGGTTGAATATGTAGAATAAACCTATTGTTCCTGACAACGACTGCCCGACGTTTCTACCTTTGAGGGTGTAAAATGAATTTGCTACTAATGATAATCCACTGATTTTATTAATTGGTACTTTTAGACTGATTCCTGCTCTCGTCATTTTCATTTTATTACCAGGGAACGGCATATCATTTTTTCTGATATCAAATCCACCCAGGGTATTCCACGAATCAACAATACCCTCAATTATTAATTCCCCATTTCTGTATCCCATTCCAAGTTTTGACGAAAATACATTTGGCATATATACTTCGTTTGAGTATATCAGTTGATTTGTATAATAGGCAGTTCTGTCGATTTTTATGTTGAAACGGTAAATATAATTTCCTGAGACGGTCACAAAAAAATGTTTAATCTGGTAGTCACCAATGAGTCTTAAATTAATTGTAGTACTCTTTAAGCCAATAGACAATGGCAGAAAATCTGCTGTATAATTACTTGTTGAAGTTGAGCCCCCCAGAACGGCATATACCAGATACTGTGAGGGATCGGCATTTTTTATTAAAGCCAGCCACTTTAAAAAGAGGCTCAGATCCTGAAGGCCCTGTTGTCCTTCCAATGTGCCGGCAGATGAGTTTGTTTTAATGTATGGTAATGAGAAGATAAAATCCAAACGGTCAAGAACACCATAAGCTCCCATTGCTGAAAACATTGAACTACTTACTCTTCCTATGTTTGCATTTTCTCTTCTGAGTGATCCTTCCCAGTAGTTATCCCAATAACTATAACTGTAGGTTAACCCACCACAGAAATTATTTTTCGACATTTTAATTGCATCTGATTCAGTTTGAGCGGATAACATTGTGCTAACTCCGAATAAAAAAGTGAATGCAAGTTTTTTCATAAGTTTGGGTTTAGGTCATTTCTCCAATTATGATTTTCAACAGAAAATCGGCTGAAATGTTCACTTCTATGTCAAAGAATGGGAGTGCTTCTGGTAGTGAGAATTTTTTTCATCTTGCTCCCTTTTCTGAACTAACGATTATTACCATCTGATAGGTTTCTGTGCCTTCAAGTTTACATCCGGAAATGAGAACTCTTATCAGTTCATCCAGGCTTGTAAGCAAAACCACAATTGCTCCGAAAAGCATGATAGTATCAATTCTTAGGCATATGGCCTGTTGAAAAGCGAATAAGAATCGAAAATGAACTTAGTAGGGTTGTAATTGTTTATTCTGCATTGAGCAAATTTGATTTTAAGAAAATAATTAAAGAATGGATTATGGATCATACCAGGCTCAATTGATTTTGATAAAATTAAAATTTCCTGCTAATCGTTTAATGCACATTGTACCAGTAAAAATTAAAACAAATAGAATTCTCAAATAGATTTTCTTTTAATAATAATTCTTTAGGCTATGAAAAAATCAATTTTCCTTTTTGTTGTTGCAGTATTTATGATTCAAAGTTGTGCAAAGATATTCTATACACCAGATGCACGATATCTTGCTCAGAATCAAAAAATTATTGCAATTGTTCCTCCTAAGGTATCAATTGCGGCTAAACGGAATGTTGACGGAGCGTCTCTTATTGAACAGCAAAAAACTGAGTCGGTTAATTTTCAACGTGAAATGTATAGCTGGATGTTAAAAAGAAAAATGCAGGGTAATATCTCTGTTGATATTCAGGATGTAGAGACACCTATTGCTCTTCTTACAAAGGCAGGAGTTAGTGAAGGTAAAATATTAACCCCTGATGAAATGTGTCAGAGTCTTGGAGTGGATGGAATTTTAACATCTAATTATTCCTTATCCAAGCCAATGTCGGAGGGTGCAGCAATAGCCATTGGGCTGCTTGTCGGTGAAACGGGAGCAACAAACGAAGCTACGGTGTCATTGTCTATACATGACTCAGGTACAAAGAAGATGATCTGGAATTATGATCACAAACTATCCTCCTCGTTAGGTACTCCGGGCAGACTTGTAGACGATTTATTGAGGCAGGCAAGCAG
>JANNKF010000296.1:0-1741 GCA_031396165.1 Bacteroidales bacterium
GCTCGGGAGAGCAGCCTTTTGCTGATTATTACGAACAAAAAATTATTCGTTTGGTGTCATAAGTTTGTTGAAAGTCAATTCACTTGTTGGAATTGGCCAAATGTATGATGCACTTGTAATTGGAATAGCAGCAATATTACCCATGCTGCCGCCGTTTTTACCAGGGATTGTGATATTTAATCTCATCAGATCCATATTTCGCATACCTTCTCCAAGGAACTCTATGTTTCTTTCCAAAAGAATTGCATTAAAGAAATCAGATGGAGTTGCGAAACCCGCCAGTGAATAACCACCTGTAGGAAATGATCTCGTTCTGACTGCATTAAGAAGATCTACAGATTCCTGAGTTACAATACCTGCATCACGTACAAGGGCTTCAGATCTGTTCAGAAGAACCTCAGCATATCTCATAACCGGAGTTGAATTGGTATGAGTAACAGCATCTATGTATTTAGAGATATAGTATCTGGCTGTCGCTAAAATAAGGCCGGATTTTCTGACATCAGCAGCATCCATTGCTGCATAAGCAGAACCCACTGCAGTATTGAGGTAGTAAGATTCTGAGGTAGTGTTGAAGTAGTAGTATGGCAAACTATTCTGTGAACCCGGGTTATCCGTTGTTGTCATCGGCAAAGAAAAAACCGATTCAACTGATGTATATGGAGATGCCCAGATACCGGCATAAGTTGTACTTAGGGCAAATGCAACGCCAGAACTAGCCTTAAAAGGTGCTGTGGAAGAGACTATTTTTGCTGTTTCCGTTTTTACTGCAGCCCAGTTTCCCATATGAAGGTAAATCTTTGATTTAATTGCAATGATTGTATTCTTATGAATCCTTGAAGTGTTAAGCAGCGGGGTAGTATATGTTGATATTGCAAGTGGCTCAGCTATATTAAGATCAGCCAGAATCTGAGTATACACTTCACCTACAGTACTCCTTGCCAGATCACCGTTCGCAACAGTCAATTCAGCCTGCAATCTTAATGGGACACCAGGCCTGGAACCAGCACCGTCTGCGTAAGGCCGGGCATAAAGCTGAAGCAGGTGAAAGTAACATAAAGCTCTTATGGTTAGCGCCTCGCTTTTAAACTGCTCATATTCCACCTGTGTAATAATATTGGTAAGCTTATCTCCATTCCATGCAGCATCAAGACCTGTGGTGAATATGTTTACAGTATTTATTGCATTGTAGATAGCACCCCAGCAATTCTGCACTTCATTTGTAGAGCTTATAACAGTGTGATTCCATGTCTGATAATTAGTAACGCCATTAGAACTTTTCGGGATGAAGTTATCAGCACGGATATCATTATATACAAAATATCTGCCACCTAAATAAGCTGACGCTTTCAAAGCATCATACATTCCGTTTACCTGGGCAACTACCCTGTCCTTTGTATCAAAAACAGTCTGATCGTACAGGGATGTCTGAGGTACCGGATCAAGTAACTCTTTTGAGCATCCGATTGAAAGTAACAACGCTAAGACTATTGTTATTCTAAATATATTTCTCATTGTAATGATTTTTTAAGTAATTAAAAATTAACACTTACGCCAAAGGTATAAGTCCTTGCCTGGGGTGCAGAGTTTCTGTCGACACCAGGAGTAAGGTTAGCATTACCGTTAGTAGAAACTTCAGGATCAGATCCAGAGTACTTTGTAAATACTGCGGCATTAAAAATCTGAGCATAAACTCTGATCTTTTCTATATTAGTAATTGCAGGAAGTCTTTTTATTGTAT
>JANNKF010000323.1:0-6878 GCA_031396165.1 Bacteroidales bacterium
ATTAATTATTTATTTTCGGAGTTTTAAATTCTCAAAAAACCTTACGGTTTTTCCCAGAATTTCGTAGTAAAGAGCAAAGTAGAGAAATACAGTACCAAGAAGAACCAGCGAAATATTGAACAGGAAAGTATCGGTTTTTATACCAAAAAAGTATTTTGACGGAGAATAAAAGTGAGTTCTGAAACTCAGGAATCCTTTTTGATATGGATCGAGATATATAGGGTCAATATTCTGAACAATTGTATTATTATATATGAGATATTTATTTCTCTCATACGGTTTGGTTACTATCTCTTCAAGTTTCTGATTGTAATAATCATTCTCCCATTGTTTCAGCTTAGCACTATTGTCTGACATATTATGAAATCTGTCTTTTCTGTCGGTTGCTGAATTGGATATTTTGCTATAAACTTTATCCATTTTTTCAAGATAAACAGTTATAGAATCAGCAATTCCGGGATTGAATTCGTATGGTGTAAGGTAGTTTATGAAGGTGAAAACCGGCAGGTTGGAAGCTGCAGCAAGTTTCAGAAGTTCATTTTTCAGAAGGTCCAGTTTACTGAATTGACGTTTAGGTTTTTTCAGCAGAATTTCAGCCTGGTTACCAATATTTTTAGGATTATTCCTGTATTCTGTCAATGTGGTTTCAAGAGCATTGCGCAGAGCGGGGATTCTATGGGTTTTATTGAATTCGGCTTCACTTATTTTCTTTTTTAACAGGTAAAACGTCTCTCCATCCTTATCATACAATACTTTACTGTACTGATTATCTTTGAACTGAGTTACAATAAGAGCTTCATATGTCCATCTTGTGGGCATCATCTCAGCTATCAACGGAACTTTTTCAACATTGCCGATATTGCGGTTAAGCTTGTCGAACGGGAACATTGCTCCGCTTAATACCATCATCGGAATTATAAGAAGGGGTATTACGATGTAAATTGTAACTGCGGAATTAAATGAGGCAGATATATTCAAACCCAGCATATTGGCACAAAAAGCTGTGGTGAAAAGCGCCAGCCAGTAGTTAAAATACATTCCTTTTATGCCAAGGATGGGATTGGCAGTTAAAACAAAAAGCAGTGTTTGAATTGAAGAAATAAGGATGAGAATCCCGACTTTTGACAGTAAGTAACTTGAACGGCTCAGATTGAGAAAGTGTTCCCTTTTCAGAATCTTCCGGTCGCGATAGATTTCCTCGGCACTGATTGTTAATCCAAGGAACAGGGAAACGATAAGACTCATGAAAATATAGATCGGGATATTCTCATTTTCGGCGAAAATGTATGTTGTTGAATCGGGATCAGGAATATATCTGATTATGAAAGATAGAATAAATCCAAGAATAGGTGCTTCAAGAAGAGTGAGCAGCACATATTGTTTATTGGAAAATTTGCTTTTAAAGTCTCTTAACAGATAGATTAGCAACTGGTTAAATGCTCCGGGTCTCTGAAGGTTTTTATGGGGAGGCTCCTTAATTTCAGGTATTCCTTTATAAGGATTTTTTGATCTGAAAGCATCTGCCCACTCTTTCGGTTTTACTTTTCGCTTCTCGGTATATTTTCCGAATTCATCAACAACCTGTGTTTCAATGATATTGAAGATTATCTCGGGATTTACATTCCCACAGGAAGGACATTCTCCGATATTTGAATTGATCTGTGCGTCGAGTGTCTTAAAATAGATTACCGAGTCTACCGGATTACCATAATAAGCCATGCACCCACCCTGATCAAGAATTATCACTTTGTCGAACATCTTGAAGATCTCGGAGGAGGGTTGGTGAATAACAGTAAAGAGCAGCTTCCCCTTCAATGTGAGATCGTGCAGCAGATCCATAAGGTTTTCTGAATCTCTTGATGAGAGGCCTGAGGTTGGCTCATCAAGAAAAAGTACTGATGGCTCCCTGATAAGTTCGAGTGCTATATTCAGTCTTTTTCGCTGGCCACCGCTTATAACCTTGTTTAAGGGAGATCCTACTTTAAGGCCTCTCTTTTCAAACAAACCCAGATTGGACAATGTATGGTCAACAAGGTTATTAATTTCTTCAGGGGTTTTGTCTTTGAAACATTGCCGGGCCGCGAAATAGAGATTTTCGAATACCGTCAGGTCTTCAATAAGCAGGTCATCCTGAGGCACATATCCAAAAACGCCCTCAAGATCTTTATTGTTGCTTCTGACTTCGAGACCATTAATTTTAACTGTTCCGGACGTTGGTTTCTGTATTCCGCTCATAAGATTCAGCAGTGTTGTCTTTCCTGAACCGCTGGCCCCCATAATACCTATTAGCTTACCCTCTTCAATAGAAAAGCTCACATTATCAATTGCGGTATGCCCCTCTCTGAAATTAAATGTAAGGTTTTCAACGGTGAATGAAATCTTATGTATGATAACGTCAGACAGAAAACTTGAACTTATATCACTGTAATAGATAGCGTGTCCGGCGTGTGACTTCACCGACCCCCCTCTGGCAAAAGTGTACACATTACCGGAAGTGATTGGAAGCCCGTTAAGATAGAGCTGATCACCTGAAATATATTTTATAAAATAGAGTTCAACACTCGAAATTCGCAGTACAACAATTTTTGTGTCTTTATAACCTGTAGACATTCTCCTGCACAGTTCACATTCCTGGTCCTCAGGTGTTAATAACAGAATAGATGAATTCTGCAGATCTTCAGGATTGTCGTTTTTTACAAATTGTTCAGTAGCTGCAAACTCATCGGAAGATATTTTGAATACTTCAGCTACAGTGTTTATAATGTTCATCCTTTGCAGAGTAAACTGACGATCTGCATTTACAAGTTCGTACAATCTCATAAGAACAACTACTTTCTGTTCCTGGTTGAGTGTTCGGTTGATTTTCTTGCAGATCCCAAGGATCTTTACGGAATCTTTTACCGATGGAGCTAAAGATTCTTTAATGGCCGACCGTTTGATGACCGGACCGGCATGTTTATCAAAGAGAGTAAGATACTCCTCAACTGTTTCCCGTGTAAGTTGTTTATTTAGAAAGGCGGATACATATTCACGCTCATTCATGAGTATTCCGCCATCCTGTTTTACAATCAGGGCGAACAATTCCATAAGCGCCTTAAGGATCTCTTCACTCATAAATCAGATGTGATATTCCGCATTGAGAAAGACCGAAGATAAAAAAAAATCTGTTCTATTCTGCTTTTTGGTTCAAATTTTCGAGCACTAAACCATCCGGTGATTTCTCATTGATTATTTAACACCGGTTAATCGTTTTATAACTTCAGTCTCTTCAGTTTTATATGGAGTTCCATCTTTTCTGAAGATATCATGGAACCATAATGCCGGCTCAGAACCATCAGCTATGGGAGTATCCCAGGCGTAGATTGTATTTGTTTTTCCTGAAACCAGTCCCCAGTTAATAGCACCTATTTTCTGTGCTTTAAGAATAGGCATGATGTTGGAAAACTGGCTGTTGTTTCTTCTTGCCATATATTCAGTACAAATCATTGGCCGGTTAAGTATTTTCAGGCTGTCAATCATCTTCTGATGATTTATCTCATCTGAATAATTATGATATGTTATTATATCAGAATTTCTTAGCTGAAAAGCATTCAGATCTTTAAGATTATCGCTCCATACACCGCATGATACAGGTTGTGAGGGGTTGATCTCTCTGCTCCATTCAAAAACTTTTACCAGAAGATCCATCGACTTGTTTCCATAACCGGAATTGCCAGGCTCATTGTAAAGATCCCAAAGTGTTATCCGGTTATCGTTAGTGAAAGTCGATAAAATGTCTTTTACATATGCCTCAAGCACGGGGTGGATTTCAGGATTTGTATAAATTAGCTCTCCCGGATCTCTTACCCACCCTGAATTATGAACTCCGGGTTTTGGATCGGGTTGTTTACCAGCTGAGTAATCCGGATTCCAGCAATCGTCAAAAAACACAAATATTGTTTTAATCCCATGCTTATCTGATATAGCCAGGTATTCGTCCATTCTTCTTTTGAAACCAATACTATCGGTTTCCCATGCAAGATGATGGAGATATACTCTCATACAATTAAAACC
The DNA here is from genome assembly GCA_031396165.1 of Bacteroidales bacterium. Taxonomy (GTDB): domain Bacteria; phylum Bacteroidota; class Bacteroidia; order Bacteroidales; family VadinHA17; genus LD21. The sequence continues at coordinate 4,054 of JANNKF010000323.1, forward strand.
TATTCCTTCAGCCCAGCCCAGCTCGCGATCTATTGTAGCAGGATCAAATGTTTCAGCCTGCCACATTTCAAGCTGATTTATAGCAGTGCTGGGGATGAAATCCGATCCCCTGTACCAGGGCACACTTTTCCCCCATTCCTGAGCTTTCTCAGGGCTCCAAACTCCGACTGTATCTGTATTATTCTGCAGAGTGGTTTTTTTATTGGATTTACATCCTGAGAACATAATCAAAATAATAAGTGTAATTAATACACGTAATCTGAATTTCATAAAAAATAGTATTTATAGTTAATCTTGTAACTAATCAGTGCCTAGAGTTTGGAGTGCCTAGAGTGCCTAAAGTTAATAAAAATGAGTGAATCAGTTTCTTTTATAAGCGGCGATGACACTTAATGCTCCCACAACATTTTGATTATTTTTTATGGCAGTATCTATTATGGATCTCAGGATGGAGAAGTTTTCAGCAGCATTCAATATTTTGAACTGCCCAGATATTTTTTGTTTGACCTTGACATTTCGTATGGCTCTTTCAGAACCATTATTATCAGGAGGTACATTCGGCCAGTCCACTTTGTACCGTTCTTCAAGGTATTAGGTCTCACGTTCCAGATGAGCCGTACAAAGTTGATGCTTTTTTACCGAGGTTTGAAAATGAGCTTTCCAGCAATCGTGAACAAGTACAGCTTCTTTGGAGATTCCGCTCATATTTTCATTGATCGTAGATGTGCCACGATTGTCAGAAGCAACAATATAAGTAGCCCGGTCATTTTGCCATGTCCAGAACCAATGTTTTTTCCCGTTGATTTTCACACCCGTTTCGTCTGTGCCAATAACTCCGCTGCTGAGTACATTCTGCCGTATCATTTCGTAGGCATCAACACCTTTGGATGCAAGTCGTTTCAACAAACAATGAAGACCTCCTTCACTTATCTGAACAGCAAAAATGTCATTGAGTATTTCCTGAAGCCGTTTAAAAGGAAGGTATCGCCTTACGCTAAGATAACCAATGAGAGACTCAATGCCTTTACCATATTTGACAGAACTATCAACATCAACAGGAAAATCACTTTCTACAACTCTTCCGCAAGTGCAAGTGCACTTATAAACCCGGTGTTCTGTCACTATCGGTTTAATGACGGGGATATCAATAACCTGTCTCTTTCCATTATATTCAAAAGATTGACTGCTCACGTCTTTCCCGCATTCAGGACAAAAACACGCACGATGTTCAACAATCTCATCCGGATTATCTGTCATCTACAGAGTTTTGCCATCATGCCCGGGTTGTCCTCCTGCTTTACGACCACCTTTTTCCCTGAGACTGCTGGTGAGCAGAGGCCTGTTCTCATCCTTCGAAGGGGGCAAAGAACTATTGTTGCTGTCTTTCTTAGTTTTGTATCGCGCCAATTCCCGCTCAAGAACTTCGATTCTTGCAATCAGCAGAGGAATTTTGGCAAGTTCCTGAGCCTGCATCAAAATGATGCGCTGAAGATCGGCAATGATTTTATCGGATGGTTCCATAGTTTGTACTGCGAAACTAATCCTGAAATCCAATATATCAAAGAGCGTAATCGCCTATTTATCAAACATTAAAATAATAATTGTTCATATGTGTTCATTTTCACAAAACGGTTCTCACCCAAAACAAAAAATGTTGACATCAAGGAGAAAATTGTTAATAACACCTGATCTTTTAACTTTAGGCACTCCAAACTTTAGCTCACTTTAAGTACTGATTATTTACTTAATCTTTATTATTTAAAGTACTTTTTTCAACTTCAAATTCCCCAGAGGGTCTTTTGATTTCAATCCCGGTTTTTACAGGTGTTCCGAAGTCAGGGTAACCATCTGATTTCCATTTAAATGGTTGAAGCATTATTTCACGCTGCCACCCTTCAGTAACAGCTTTTTTTGAATGATAAATTATCCAGTCTTCTGAACCATCAGGTGAGGTGGTGAAAGAACAGTGCCCGACTCCCATGGGACCGGTAAATACAGGGCCCGATTTTTCCCATGAGGATGCTTCCAGCAGTGAATCGTTGTTTTTTCTCAGCTTTAAAAGTCCGAGCCTGTAATTAATAGTCCATGACTCACGGCACGAATAAACAATGAAAAGATTTTCGCTTTTCGAAAGGACCTGTGGCCCTTCCTGAAGGTCAAGTGGCCCTCCGGTTTCCCAAGGCAGCTCCGGACTTGATATTTTTTTCCTGACACTTTTCATTGTAAGCGGGTCCGACATTTCCCCAATATACAGATGCTGGGAAGTTTTATCGGTAAGCGCATCTTCTTTCCATCCCGACCATACTGCATACAATTGTTTATCATATTCGAAAACTGTCAGGTCAATTGCCCAGCGGTTTTCACTTTTCAGATCCGGATTTTCACCTGTATAAAGCATTCCTTTATCCTTATAATTACCTAAAGGATCATCTGTTACTGACTGTAATACCCCTGCTTTTTGATGAATAAAAGGAGGGCCTGATTCGCCTGCAGCGTAATAGATATACCACCGGTTATTAAAGAAATGGAGTTCCGGCGCCCATACATTGGATTTGTTCCAGCCATTGGAAGGGGCACTCCATACTTTTCTGGCTTCCCCCTTTTTTGTCAGAAAAGGCGATTTTGAAATGTAGATTGCATTCCCCGATGAAAAACAGTAATAGTAAAAATTATCCTTTTTTATAACCCACGGATCCGCTCCGTCAAAAAGCGGGTTGGAAAAAGTTCTTTTCAACTCATAATCAGGTTGTGTTTTATTTTCAGACAACCGGAAAATAGTCGATACAGTTATAAAAAACAATAGTAGAAAACTCGTCATTTAGTGT
>JANNKF010000327.1:0-7296 GCA_031396165.1 Bacteroidales bacterium
GCTCCCAAACTAATCTTAACATTGACTACATCAGGTACCCTGTAATAGATTTTATCATTCAAGGTTCCTTCCGAAGCAGATTCAGATACAGGTCTGCGTACAATTGTCAATTCTTTAATTTTCTTTTCCGGAGTAAATTCAATGTTCACTGGTAACCCTCCTTTGGAAGTACCTGTTACCGGGCCTGTTTTGTCGGAGAACTGAAAAAGGGCAACCTGTTTACCAGTCATATCTTTTGCCGGTATGAGATTACAGGTGAATGTTCTTCGTTCTTTTACTGTCTTCCCTGCAAATAGCTCAAGATACTCCTTTTCCAGTCTGTTCATCTCGAGTAACGCGGCATCACTCTGTGGAAATACGTTTGCTTCACCGGTAAGGATCAGATGTTTTCCATCCCTCATTTCCATTAACCTCCTGGCTGCTTTTTCTGCCAGCTGTTCCAGTGTGAGTTTTTTCTTCTTCTCGACAATATATGGGATTCTGATAAAAGCAGAATCTATGGCAACCCGTTTATAAGCTGTATCCCGTTGCATCAAAAAATATTCATCTGAACCCAGGTCGAACGATTGAAACTGCCTTGCTCCCTTTTTGTCAAGGCCGGAACGATGATCAGAATCAAATTTGTCGGAGTTAATATCAAGAATAAGTCCCTCATTTTTAAGACTGAGAATATTGGTCTGAAAAATGGCATTGCTTTCAATAATGTAAAACTCAGAGGGGTCCAGCTCTTCTGTCGTGGTAACGCTTATACTTTCAATTGTCCAGAATTCGTTTTCGTTGTTTATAATCTTATCGAGTCCTAACAGGTCGCCTGCATATCGGGCATAAGGCCCCGGAATTTCAATAGTCCGTTCCATCTCTGCAACAATTGTAAATATTGATCTGGGAAGGGCGTATGCAACGCTCCCTTCTTTTATGGATGTTGCATTTACCAGTGGTGATACCGTTACTTGAGGCTTTTCAAGTTTCTTAACGCCGAAACACGAAGAAACTATTATAATTCCTGAGAGTAGAAATGATATTTTAAAGAGTGTTTTCATAATTTGGTTTAGATTCTAAGTTCAAAGTTCAAAACAGCCGGAGCATCAATATGCAGTAACTCCGGTGCGTCTTATCTGGTTAAACGCCTTTCCAATGCAATTAATTATGTCTGTGGCGATAATTGATTCATATGAGGATTCACCTGCTGCAATATCCCCTGCAAGTCCATGAATGAATACTCCTGCTAATGATGCATTTAAAGGCGAATAACCCTGCGAGAGCAAAGATAATATAATTCCGGTAAGTATATCTCCGCTTCCTCCTTTTGCCATACCCGGATTCCCAGTTGAATTAAAAAAAATCCCACCATCAGGTGTTGTAATGGTTGAGTTTGCACCCTTGTATACTATTATGCACTTGTATTTTATTGAAAATTCCACCTGTCTTTTGAGTCTGGAAAAACCATCTGCAGGCTTACCTGCAATTCTCTCAAATTCTTTCGGATGCGGGGTAAGAATTGTATAATTCGGAAGTAATTCCAGCAGATTTTTGTTTAGTGAAAGGATATTTAATGCATCAGCATCTATCACTATAGGCTTTTTGCATTCTCTCAGCAAATCGGAGAATGCATCTACGGACTCTTTTTGTGTTCCCAGTCCCGGACCAATACCAACAGCGCTGTAATTTTCCGTGGCTCCTATTTCAGAAACAAAGTTTTCAGCTTTGTCATTCACGACCATTGCTTCAGGAAAGGATGACTGCAGAATCGAAACGCCACCTGAAGGAATATGACATGTTATCAGTCCAATACCGGTTCTCAAAGCCGCTCCGGCCCCAAGAACCGCAGCACCCATTTTACCAGTTGATCCGGCAACAAGTAATCCATGACCATTGTTTCCTTTGTGGTCAAATTTGTTTCTGACTCTCAATAAAGGCAGGATGTCGCTGTTTAACAGATAATTATATGGAGATTCAATATTTCGTATCGCATTTTCGTCAAGTCCTATTGGTAAGATCACCCACTCACCTGTGTACTGAGCAATTTCCGGAAACATAAAGGAAAGTTTTGGCAGCTGAAATGTAAGCGTAAAATCAGCTTTGATTATGCAATCTGAATTATTCTGAGCGTTGTTTTCGCCAAATAGCCCTGATGGTAAGTCGATTGAAATTATTTTTGAATCGCAATTATTTAACATTTTTATTAATTCTGAAGCGAATCCTTCAACAGGTCTTGTCAACCCGGACCCGAAAATAGCATCAACAATAATATATCCTGAATTAATTACCGGAAACAGTTCAGCCTGAGTAAGATTATTAATTGTAACATTTGTTACATTTTCGAGCCGTTTCAGATTCAATGCACAGTCGGCTGAAATTTTACCCGGCAATTTTACTAAATGAACATCTGCTTTGTAGCCATTTACACCAAGCATTCTGGCTAAGGCAAGGCCGTCTCCCCCATTATTTCCGGGTCCTGCAAATATTGCAAAATGTTCAGAAATGCCATATCTGTCAGATATCCAGCTGTATAATTGGCCGGCGGCTCTTTCCATAAGATCCGCCGAAGCAATTGGTTCATGGCTTATCGTATAGGAATCAACCTCTTTTATCTGCTCACACGAAAGAATTTTCATGTTGTGTTTATTTGTTCACAAATTTAATATATTTGTTTGACGTCAGTACCATTGTTTTTTATCCTTCCTGTTTGAATAAAAAGGATGCAAAACTCGACTATTGAACCCGATTAATAAATTAACCTAAAAGAAATTAAAATGTTAAAAAATCATCCAAAGGGACTACTCGTGGCCTTCTTCTCAAATATGGGAGAAAGGTTCGGATTTTACACAATGATGGCGATTCTGGTTCTTTTTCTTCAGGCTAAATTCGGATTATCAGCCGAAAAAGCCGGTGGCATTTACAGCTGGTTTTATTTCAGCATCTATGCACTGGCTCTGATCGGAGGAATTCTGGCTGACTCTACAAAAAAGTACAAACTTGTTATACTTGCAGGAATTATAATAATGTTCGCCGGCTACATTATTATGGCGGTACCCGGCATGACACTCACAATAACAATTATCGGCCTCTTTACAATTGCCCTGGGGAATGGTTTATTCAAGGGTAATCTTCAGGCAGTAGTTGGACAAATGTATGATGATCCCAAATACTCCAAGTTAAGAGACTCTGCATATATGATTTTCTATATGGGTATTAATATCGGAGCCCTATTCGCTCCTTTTGCTGCAACAGGCATGAGAAACTGGTGGCTTAAGACTAACGGATTCGCTCATGATGGAAGCCTCCCGGCTCTCTGCCATCAGTTTAATAATGGGACACTTACAGATACATCTGTATTCCAACAACTTGCCGACAAGGTCAATTTTTCAGGACCAGTAACAGATCTGGCAGGGTTTGCCCAGAAGTACCTTGAAGTATTTTCTAAAGGCTACAATTATGCTTTTGGAATTGCTGCGTGCACAATGATCGTTTCACTTCTGGTTTATTTAATTTTCAATAAACATCTTCCGAATAAAGAGAAAAAAGTAACTGAGGTCTCAGAAAAAGTTGAATTCAGTTTTACTCCTCTTCTTGCTGCCATAGCAGCTATGATTGGAACAGCATGGGTACTACATTTTATTAAACCGGTTGGTTGGACGGCAGGATTTGCATTTGGTTTGTTTGCAGCATTTGTGACCTGGATCATTATGAGTGCCAAAAAGGAAGAAATGTCAAGAATTGTAGCACTTGTACTGGTATTCATCGTAGTTATATTTTTCTGGATGTCATTCCATCAAAACGGATTGACCCTCACGCTTTTTGCCCGTGATTATAACGTAAAGGCGGTTAGTCCGTTTACAAATCTTTTCTTTAATGTGTGGTCGCTCCTTGCAGTTTGTGGCACTATTGCAGGTTTGATACTTATTATCCGAAAAAATATTGAGAAGAAAACGAGACTGATTGGCGGCGCACTTTTTGCAGTTTGTTTTGCTGCTTCATACTTTTTTATTGTCAGAGCAGAAAGCATGAATTCAATCTCTCCGGAAATTTTTCAGTCATTCAATCCTCTGTTTGTTGTTGCCCTGACATTTCCTGTAATGGGATTATTTGCATGGCTAAATAAGAAGAATATAGAACCATCAGTACCTAAAAAGATTGGGGTTGGCATGGTTATAGCATCAATCGGTTTCATAATACTGCTTGTAAGTTCACTCAATCTCTCATCACCTAATTTACTTGCAGGATCGCCGGTTCCTGATGCTGAAAGAGTATCTCCATATTGGCTTATCAGCATTTACCTTGTGTTAACAGTTGCAGAGCTGTTCCTCAGTCCAATGGGTCTTTCATTTGTTTCAAAAGTAGCTCCTTCAAGATTCCAGGGATTAATGCAGGGTGGCTGGCTTCTGGCAACCGCTGTCGGTAACAAATTATTATTTGTCGGAACCCTAATGTGGGATAAAGTTGAACTATGGCAATTATGGCTCGTATTTATTGTCTGTTGCCTTGTTTCTGCTGGATTTATCTTCTCGATACTTAAAAGACTTGAAAAAGAAGGAAACGGCTAATAAATTTTAAATAAATTATAATGTAAAGAGGCTGAGTGATATTCAGCCTCTTTTATTAGTTGTTTCTTGAAAGATATATGGCTTCAGGACGAAAGTGCTCCTTTTTAAAGAACCATAAAGTGATTGGAGAATCCTTCGCTGACGTTACTATTACTAATAATAACAACATTTCAGATGTACTTCATTATGTATTATTTATGAAAATGCAAAATATTATGGTCTTTGATTTACTGACTGAATAACTGAAGATAAATCGTAAGGTTGCAGGGGATCCCTCGGCTACATTTTGGGATGACATTCTCCAATGGTTGTAGATTGCAATATTCTGCTAAGACGAATGGGATCCCTCGCTCCACTTCTTTCCCCTCCATAACCCATCAAGCCACTGTCATCCTGAGTCCCGCCCAAGCGGGACTCAGGATCCCCGAGGTTCAGCAGGAAATTGTCATAATACCGGATATGCAAAAAAATTGATTAAAAACTCGGGATGACAACGAGCTTTGGAGTATAAGGGGTAGCTTACTGTACAAATCAGTCAATAACGATAACTCAAATAATTATCGATATCTTTAATTCTTATATCACATATTTCGACATTCATTTAGATTTTCATGACATTCATTTAATATCTTTAATTAATCTTGTCTTTTTGCCATCTTTTTACTATTTTTGTATTTGAGTTTAATGCATCTTTTGTGATGCATTTTTGTTTTCTTATATTTAAGTCATGAAAGTTCTTAAGTTTGGCGGCTCATCTGTCGGAACTACCGACAGGATTAAAGGAGTCAGAAAAATTATTGAATCTAAAAACGGTCCCTGTATTATAGTTGTATCTGCATTTCAGGGGATTACAGATGAGTTGAAAAAGACCTGTGATCTGGCATCACAGCGCAACGATGATTACAAAATTCATATTGAAAAAATTCATTATAAACATCTGGAGATTGCAAAGCAACTAATCAGAAATAATAATCTGAATGATCTCCTTGGTAAATTAGAATTGATTTTTAAAGACTTACGTGAAACGTTAAACGGAATTTACCTTCTACGCGAATTAAGTAAACATTCTCTCGATCAGGCGCTTGCATCTGGTGAGTTGCTATCTTCATTGATTATCAGTACATATATTGAAGGCAGCCGGTATTTAGACTCGAGATTATTGATAAAAACTGACAATAATTTTGGTTCCGGAAATGTAGATTTTACAATAACGAACAACCTTATAACCAAGTATATAACTAAGAAGGATAAATGCGTTATTATTCCAGGATTCATTTCAAGTAACCTTAAAGGCGAAACAACAACCCTTGGAAGAGGAGGATCTGATTATTCAGCGGCCATAATTGCTGCTGCAATCAATGCTGAGGTACTCGAGATTTGGACTGATGTAGACGGATTTATGACAGCTGATCCTAAGAATGTTGAAAAGGCATATGCAATTGAGAACCTGACATATTCTGAAGCTATTGAACTCTCTCATTTTGGGGCAAAGGTAATTTACACTCCTACACTCCGGCCGGTATACAAAAAGAACATCCCGGTCTTGGTTCTTAACACTTTTAAGCCTGATCTTAAAGGAACTCTGATAAGTCATAAATCATCGGACAATAACAAAAGTCCGATTAAAGGCATCTCTTCAATTGATCACATTGACCTGATAACCATGCAAGGTGCTGGCATGGTAGGCGTTACAGGAACATCAATGAGGCTATTCGGTGCACTTGCCGGCAAAAATGTGAATATTATCCTTATCACCCAGGCTTCATCCGAATACTCAATAACATTTGCTGTTACACCTGCCGACTCTGTCCTGGCAGCTGAGGCAATTTATGAAGAGTTCAAAATTGAAATCGATTATAACAATGAACTTAAAGTACTTATTGAAAAAAACCTTTCAATAATTGCCATCGTTGGCGAAAGAATGAAGAATACGCCCGGGATTTCTGCAACACTTTTCAAGTCACTGGGAAGAAATGGGATCAATGTTATAGCAACAGCCCAGGGTTCTTCGGAATTAAATATTTCAGTAGTTATAAAAAACGAGAGCCTGAAAAAAGCTCTTAATGTTATCCATGATGGATTCTTCCTTTCAAAATACAAGGAGATGCATCTTTTTGTTGTTGGCACAGGGCTTGTTGGAAGCAGTCTTCTGAAACAAATTCATAGCCAGTTGCCAACTCTTCTGGCCGAACATTCCCTGAAGATAAATCTAATAGGAATTTCCAATTCCAGAAAAATGGTAATCGACAGGAAAGGCATTTTAATTGAGGATTATAAAGAAATCTTAAAATCTTCAGATGAAAAGGGCGACATCAGGAATTTCATACATCAGATGACAAAGCTGAATCTCCGGAATTCAGTGTTTATTGATTGTACAGCCGATGGAGATGTTGCATTTAAATATCCCGAAATACTCTCATCATATGTTTCAATAGTAACTGCCAATAAATTAGCCTGTTCTGCAGAATTCAGTTTTTACCAGAATATAAAAAATATAGCAAATGAACGTGGTGTTAAGTTTATATACGAAACCACGGTTGGTGCCGGTCTGCCAATTATCAAAACAATAAACGACCTCATTCTCAGCGGCGATAAAATTCTGAGGATTGAAGCAGTGCTGTCAGGGACTATGAATTTTATTTTCAATGAACTTAGTCCGGAAGTACCTCTGAGTCTTGCGATTAAACGGGCAAGGGAAAAAGGTTATTCAGAACCGGATCCCAGGGTGGACCTGAGCGGAACAGATGTTGTG
>JANNKF010000333.1:0-7003 GCA_031396165.1 Bacteroidales bacterium
ATCGATTCACCTGACCCCAGACTTACCTGGCAGATGATCGATGACCGGAGAGGAGCTTCACAGTGGTCATATCAGATTTTTGTATCGACCGATTCAACTAGTTTACAAAGTCACGAAGCAAATATCTGGAATTCAGGGAAAGTCTCAGACTGGTCTAATCTGGTAAGATACCAGGGGGAGCCGCTTCAGCCTTTTACCAGGTACTACTGGAGTGTGACGCTCTGGGATCAGAAGGGAAAAATGTCAAAACCTTCCCCTGTAGCATTCTTTGAAACAGGAATGATGGATAAGATGAACTGGCAGGGCACATGGATTAGCGACTCGCGCGATCCTGATATCAAACCTGCTCCATATTTCCGTAAAAATTTCAATGTCTCGAAAAAGGTGGTCTCCGTGCGTCAGTATATTGCTGTTGCAGGGTTGTATGAACTTTATATCAATGGTAAAAAGATCGGCAATCATGTTCTTGATCCAACATACACCCGTTTCGACCGCCGGACTCTTTACGTCACACATGACGTTACATCCGCTATTCAGCAGGGGGAGAATACGATAGGAGTGATCCTCGGCAACGGCTGGTATAATCATCAATCAACAGCTGTATGGTATTTCGATGAGGCTCCATGGCGTTCCCGTCCGAAGTTCTGCAGCGATCTGAGAATTACTTATGATGATGGTAAAGTTGAAGTTATAAAAAGTAGTACCGATTGGAGAACCTCATTAAGTCCGATTATATTCAACAGCATTTACACGGCCGAACACTATGATGCAAGACTTGAGCAGGTAGGCTGGGACAAACCCGGTTTTGACGATTCAAAGTGGGGAAGGGCAATTCCTGTTGCTGCTCCTTCACTTAATATTGTTTCACAGGTACTTCATCCGATCCGTCAGGTTGAGGAGGTTCCGGCTGTTGCTGTCAATAAAATCAATAAGCTGACAACAGTTTTTGACCTTGGACGCAACATTGCAGGTGTCTCGAAGATTAAGGTAACAGGCGAAAAAGGAACTGTTGTAAGATTAAAGCACTCAGAGCGGCTTTATCCAAACGGAAAGGCAGACCAGTCCAATATTGATGTACATTACAGACCAACAGATGACAAGGATCCATTCCAGACCGATATTTTTATTCTTAAGGGAGAAGGGGAGGAGACCTTCATGGCAAGGTTCAATTATAAAGGGTTTCAATACGTTGAGGTTACATCCGATAAACCTTTGGATCTTACTGTTGAAAGCCTCACCGGTTATTTTATGCACAGCGATGTGCCACCGGTTGGATCGATTCATTCTTCAAACCCGTTGATCGAAAAGATCTGGAGGGCTACAAATAATTCCTACCTGTCTAATCTGTATGGTTATCCGACCGACTGTCCGCAACGTGAGAAAAATGGCTGGACAGGCGATGCGCATATAGCAATTGAGACCGGATTATATAATTTCGACGGTATTACAATCTATGAAAAATGGTTGGCCGACCATGCCGATGAACAGCAGCCAAACGGCGTACTGCCTGCTATTATACCAACCAGCGGCTGGGGATATACGTGGGCAAATGGACCGGACTGGACCAGCACAATTGCAATTATTCCATGGAACATCTATCTATTCTATGGAGATGCACAACTTCTTGAAAAATATTATGATAACATTAAAAGATATGTTGATCATATAACTGAGATAAGTCCTGAGGGGCTGACTGACTGGGGACTTGGTGACTGGATCCCGATTAAGTCGAAGGCATCAAGAGAACTCACATCTTCGGTTTACTATTACGTTGATGCTGTTATTCTTTCAAAAGCCGCTGCCCTGCTCGGAAATTATGATGATAACAATAAGTATGAAGCTCTGGCCGATACAATTAAGAATGCCATAAACAGGAAGTATCTCGACAGGGAAAAAGGATTGTATGCCAGCGGATTACAGACAGAACTGAGCTCGCCGCTTTACTGGGGAGTCGTTCCTGATGATATGAGACAAAAAGTGGCGGACCGGTTGGCTGAGAGGGTAAAGGAAGACGGAAACAAGCTCGATGTGGGGTTACTTGGCACGAAGGCTATTCTTAATGCATTAAGTGAAAACGGATACTCTGATCTTGCTTATAAACTGGCATCGCAGGAGACTTTTCCCTCATGGGGATGGTGGATCATAAATGGTGCAACAACGCTCTATGAGAACTGGCCTCTCGATACCAAATCTGATATCTCGATGAATCATATTATGTTCGGGGAAATCGGAGCCTGGTTGTACAAGGCTCCCGGTGGAATATTTCCCGATGAGGAGAATCCCGGATTTAAAAATGTGATCCTGAAACCATGTTTTGTTGAGGGACTTGATCATTTTTCAGCATCGCATGAAAGTCCCTATGGAAACATTGTATCTTCCTGGAAAAGAATCGATAAAGGTGTTGAATATCATGTTGAAATTCCTGCAAACAGCACTGCAGATTTAACGCTGAAGGGCACCGATCTAACACTGGATGGGAAGAAATTATCTGAACACAAAGAAATTAAAGTTACTGACAACAATGATGGAACCTATAAATTCAGCCTGAGTTCAGGCGAATGGAATTTTGTGATTTTATAAGCTAAATCCATTAAACGCAAAGGTCGCTAAGATTAAAACGCGAAGATCGCAAAGAAAGAATATACAGGAATACTCCTTTGCGTACTTTGCGACTACTCTGTGTGCTTTGCGGTTAAAGTTATAGTAAATTATAGCAAAAAATAATGATGAAGAACTCTTTTAGATGGAAGAAATACTTAAATGTAGTTATTGTTATTTTATTAACAGTAAATCTCCAGGCACAGACTCCCCTGTTTTCACGCCAGGATACCCTTCGTGGTTCAATAACACCGGAAAGATCGTGGTGGGATCTGGTTTATTATCATCTTGATATAGTTGTTAATCCCTCTGATAGCACTATAAGAGGAACAAACACAATTACTTACAGGGTTATAAAACCTTATGAAATAATGCAGATCGATCTGCAGGAACCTCTGGCGCTTAAATCCGCCTCAATTAATAACAAGGAGCTTAAATATACCAGAGAAGGGAATGTATATTGGATTGAAATAGGTGAAAAGCAGGTGCCGGGAAAGATCTATTCGGTTGTTCTTACCTATGGTGACAAGCCTAAAATTTCAACCAGACCGCCCTGGGTTGGAGGAATAACCTGGAAAAAAGACAAAAACGGTTTGCCGTTTGTTGCTTCTGCTTGTCAGGGCGACGGAGCGAGTCTCTGGTGGCCCTGTAAGGATCATATGTACGATGAACCAGACAGCATGCTGATTAGCGTTAACGTTCCTGAAAATCTTATGGATGTATCAAACGGGAGGTTAAGAAGCGTAAAGATCAAACCAAATAAAACCAAAACATATAACTGGTTTGTAGCGAACCCGATAAGCAATTATGGTGTGAATATCAATATCGGTGATTATGTGCATTTCTCAGAGGTTTTTAAAGGTGAAAAGGGCGATCTGGACTGTGATTATTATGTATTGAAGGATAATCTGGAAAAAGCGAAGGAACAATTCAAACAGGCACCAATGATGTTAAAGGCTTTTGAACACTGGTTCGGCCCCTATCCCTTTTATGAAGATGGGTTTAAACTCGTTGAGGCACCATATCTCGGGATGGAGCATCAGAGCTCTGTGACGTATGGCAATGGATTCAAAAACGGCTATAATGGAACTGATCTGAGTCGTACAGGCTGGGGACTTAAATTTGATTTCATAATTATTCATGAGTCCGGCCACGAATGGTTTGCCAACAACATCACTTATAAGGATGTTGCCGATATGTGGGTGCACGAGAGTTTTACAAATTATTCTGAAAACCTGTATGTTGAGTATCACTATGGAAAGGAAGCAGGAAGTGAATATGTTATTGGTTCGAGACGCAATATCAAAAACGACCGACCAATTGTTGGTATTTACGATGTGAATTATGAAGGTTCGGGTGACATGTATTACAAGGGTGGAAGTATGCTTCATACACTTCGTCAGATCATAAATGACGATGAAAAATGGAGATCGATTCTTCGCGGACTGAATAAGTATTTTTATCATCAGGTGGTTACAGGAGCTCAGATTGAAAACTACCTCATTGAAAAAACCGGTCTTGATCTGAAACCAATCTTCGACCAGTATCTCCGTGACAAACGATTGCCTGATTTTGAGTATTATATCGAAGATAATAAGCTCATATTCAGGTATAATAACTGTATTGAATCGTTCAAGATGCCTCTTAATATAATTACTGATGGCAAATCAAAAATCATTACACCTGAAACTTCCTTCTCTTCAATCAGACTTGATCCCGGGATTAATGCAATAATTGTTGATCCGGGGTATTATATTAACGCTGTACAGATTAAAGCACGTTAAATTTTAGTTAAATATCCCTAAAAAATCACATAAGAGATTGATTATTTTCTTTTTGGGTTATATTTGAAACGTTACAAACTAAAAAATATAACCATGAGAAGTATATTCTTCACTGTTCTGATATCAGTCATCTGCATGAGTGCAATGGCTCAGGATGTTGCGCAGTGGCGCGGAACAAACCGCGACGGCATTTATAATGAAACAGGTTTGATGAAAAAATGGCCTGAAGCCGGACCAAAACTTCTCTGGCATTTTGACGAACTGGGCGATGGTCATACATCAGCTGCCGTCACATCAAAAGGTCTCTTTATTACCGGCATGGTAAACGGTCAGGGATTGATTTATTCGTTCGATCTTAAAGGCAAACTTCTCTGGAAAAAAGAATATGGCAAAGAGTGGGCAGAGAGCCATAATGGCGTCCGTTCCACCCCGCTGATAGTAAAAGATAAACTTTATTTTATGAGTCCTTACGGAATGCTTTTCTGTCTGAACAGCGCCGATGGAAAAACAGTATGGTCGCTCGACCTGGCAAAGGAGTATGGAGCAAGAAATATTAAATGGGGAATGACAGAAAACCTTTTGTACGAAGGTAATACACTTTATTGCACCCCCGGGGGGCCTGATGCTCCGATTGTTGCACTGGATATCAACACAGGCAAACAGATATGGAAAGGTAGCGGCATTGACGAGATGTCAGCTTATTGTTCGCCTGTGATAATTAATCATAAGAATAAAAAGCAGTTGATTACTATAATGCAGTTATCAATCACCGGGTTTGATCCTGCCACCGGTAAACTTCTCTGGAAATTTCCGTTTGTTATGAGGCCCGATGTTCATCCGAATACACCTGTTTATAAGGACGGATATCTATTCTGCACAAGCGGTTACGGACTCGGAAGTGTAATGTTAAAGATTGCTGATGATGGTAATAGCGTAACAGAAGTTTGGAAAGATTTAACCTGCGATCCCAAGATGGGTGGTGTAGTTGTACTGAACGGAAAAATTTACGGTACCGGCGACAGGAACAGAAAGTTTTTTGTTCTTGACTGGAAGACCGGCAAGGAACTGTGGCAGACACGGGATCTTGCACCTGCGAACATTATTGCAAACGACGGATTACTATATATTTACAGCGAAGCGGGAACAATGAATCTTGCCGAACCAACAGAGACCGGAATCAATGTTATCAGCTCATTTCCGGTACCATTTGGTACTATGACACACTGGGCTCATCCTGTTATAAAGGATAAGAAGCTCTATGTTCGTCATGGCAACTCACTGATGGTTTACGATATAGCTGCGAACTAATAAATCTGCATTAATCTGGAACGAAATCCGTTAACCAAAAAGGTCACTAAGGAATACACTAAGGATTGCCAATTGCTATCAGGTCGGCGCCAGTCGGCTCCACGGTTCTCTGCGTGTATCTCAGCGTCCTCTGCGGTTAAATGATTTCATTTGGAACTAAGTATTATCTGACCTTTTTTCATTATATTTCCTTCATCATTAAACAATATGAAAATGAGAAGGAATATTACTGTTATTCTGTTTTTAACCATTGCCATAGCTTCACAAGCTCAGGAGATCCGCTTCCCGGAGAATATTTACGACCTCCTCGAAAACACTAAGATCTTTGAACTGAACCAGGTCGATGGCCATGTGCCCCTGGTTCCGTATTCTTCTGTTGAGGATGCACTAAAAAATAACAGGTCCGCTGCTGTCAGTGTGCTTTCACTAAATGGTACCTGGAAGTTTCATTTTGCAGATACTCCTGAAGGTACACCTGTGGGTTTCTTCTCAGAAAACTTTAATGATAAGAAGTGGGACACAATTCATGTTCCTTCAAACTGGGAGATGCAGGGTTTCGGCGACCCGCTTTTCCGTAATGTGAAAACTCCGTTCCGTCCCGATCCACCATTTGTTCCAAAAGAATATAACCCGACAGGTTCGTACAGAAGAATATTTTCAGTTCCCTCCACATGGAAAGGAAAAGAGGTCTTTCTGAGGATGGAGAAGACACAATCGGCTTCATTTGTCTGGATTAATGGAAAAGTGTTGGGATATAACGAAGGCGGTCAGGAGCCGGCTGAATATAATGTCACAAAGTACCTCAAACCGGGAAAGAATACAATTGCCGTTAATGTTCACAAATATTCCGACGGATATTATCTTGAAGATCAGGATTACTGGAGACTTGCCGGAATTTTTGATGATGTCTGGTTATTTGCTACCCCAAAGACTCACATTTTCGACTGGTATGCAACAACAGACCTCGATGAAACATATACCGATGCAAAACTGAACCTTTCTGTTGATATAGCAAACTACGCAGCAGTTGATGTTAATGATTTCACAGTAAAGGCAACTCTCTATGACTCAGGTAAAAAGATAGTGAAAGCTCTTGTTTCTGAGAAGTTTTCAGTTTCAACTTCAAAAAAGGAGACCGTCAATCTTTCTTCTGAAATAAAAAATCCTGCGAAATGGTCGGCCGAATATCCCAATCTCTACACACTTACCTTTGAGCTGATAAACCCGGAAGGAAAAACTGTCGAAGCCATAAACGGGAGGATTGGTTTCAAAGAAACTGAAATCCGTCACCAGGTATTTTATCTCAATGGAGT
>JANNKF010000348.1:0-2983 GCA_031396165.1 Bacteroidales bacterium
ACAATCTGTCTTGCTTTAAAGACATCTGTGCCCCAGTCAAACTCAACCCAGACAAATGAAAATCCCTGAGAAGAAGCCGAACGGACACGTCGCACATCAGTTGCTCCGTTTACTGCTGTTTCAATAGGGAAAGTTACCAGACGCTCAACTTCTTCCGAAGCCATTCCATGAGCATCAGTCATTACAACCACTGTAGGAGCGGTCAGATCAGGAAAAACATCCACATCCATATTCTTTGCAGTACGCAACCCGACAAGTATCAGGACAACTGCACTTAACAAGATAAAAAACTTGTTATTCAGTGAGAATTTTATAATATTATCTAACATGAGTCCTGAATATTAATGGTTGTGACCTGAACTTGGATCGAGAGCACCAGAGGCCTGAGCCAGTTTTACCATAATAGTTCCTTTGGTAACTATCCTGTCGCCTGGATTAAGCCCTGTAAGTATCTCGCAGTATAATCCATCTGAAGTGCCTACTTTAGCTTCCCTTTTTTCAAATAATTCAGGAGTTATCTGGACAAACACGAAAAAATTACCTTGTTCTTCCAGAAGAGAAGTGTTCGGAATAACTATAGCTTTATTATTGGAAATTGTTTTTAAATAAACTTCAACAAAATTTCCGGTGATAAATCCAGCTGTATTATCTATTTGTAAACTTACCGGAATAAGATAATTATCACTATTAGAGTTGCGACCAACAGACAACACTTTTCCATTAAGTTCTTCAAGAGTATAGGTTTTATCATTACCTGACATTTTAAAATTTGCCGATTGTATTTTGTCTGCCACTGAAGCATATTTTTGTTGTATATCTGCTTTCAACAAAAGGATTTTGTTTTTAGATACTGAAATAACAGGCTGACCTGCTTCAACATATTGCCCGTTCTTAACAAAAAGATGATTTACATAACCTGTTGTGGGGCTGGTAACATTTTGACCTGAAACATTGAAATTTTTATTAAACATCTCATAGATTGCCTTTGCATTATCATACTCATTTTTAGTCGACAGCAAGTCCTTTTCAGATATAATTTTGTCTTTTGCAAGTTCAGTCTGCCTTTCATAATCTGCCTTAGCTTTAAGATAGTTGTTGTATGCTTCAGTATATCGTAATGAAGAATTGTTCTCTGATAATCCTGAACCTGAAATAGAAAACAGTGTTTGACCTGAAGAGACGGACAGTCCTTCCAGTACATTTGAACCTGAGAATATAACCATTCCGGTAGTTCTGGCACTTACAATTATTTCATCATCCAGTGCAGATTGTATTTGGGCTGTGGTTCTAATAACCTCTCCAAATGGTTGAATAACCGGATTATCAGTTGAAAAGTCAATTTTCCATGACTGCTCCTTAGTAAAAACAATAGTATTTGTCTTTGATGGCTCAAGCTTTACTGCTTCAACATTTGCTGTCTGCTCATCTGAAAAGACAATTACAGAAGATTCCAGAAAGTCAGATTTGCCCAATGTATCTTTTACTTCAAAAACGATTTTCCCATTACCCGGCACGGAGGGATTCAAATCAAAACTATATATCCCTTTCCGGGTTGGTTTTTCAAGAGTTTGTGAAATCTGCTTATCACCAACAATGAGACTTATGGTAACAGCTGCATTTTCAAGAGCTTTAAAGTCTGAAAGAAATGTAAAATGAGACAAGACATTTCCTGTTTTTCCAACAACAAAAGGATCGGCTTCTGCATATACTTCAAATTGTGAGCTGTATGAAGTTAAACGGATCTTAGCTTCGGCAGGTGCTTTCGGCTCAGCAACCTGATTAGTACCTGGCTTGCAGCTCACTGTAACTACAGCAAGCAATACAATAATCAATTTCCTTAATTTCATTTAATTAGGATTTATAAAGTGAAAGAAAATAGAACAGTCAAACAGCAGTGTTTTTGCAGTTGTCTGATAATTAAAAACGATAGAAATTAAGAAAGGGGGGGAGCACGAAGGCCCTGAGAATTGTTTAAAAGGAATAAATACTGTGATACATCATCATGAATCCTGGATGAAAAAAAGGATAAATAATATAGTGGAGTGGTTATAATCGGAATTGAATTGTGAATATCCTGAAATAATTTCTGTTCCGGATCATAATCCTGTGGATTTATAAAAGATCTGAAACTTCTACCAGGAATTAAAATCTCTTTTCTTAAGGCACAATCGGCATCATCATCACTATCATGTGAATGATCATTAAAGCTTTTGTCACTGTTGTGACTGGATTTTGTTGAAGCAACGCTAGCAACCAGGCCATTATGATGATGATGAGGAATAATAGTATGCGCCAGTAAAATAGTGTTGGCTAGTAAAATAAAAAATAGAGCAATTCTTTTAAACCTCATTTTACATTAAATCGTGTGCAAATATATATAAATTTAAATAGAGGCTCTATTAAATGATAGTTAAAGGTAAGACTATGTTTTTGCAGAGTAGAGGTCTTGCAGTCGTATAGTCATGCAGTCATGCAGTCGTGGACGACAAGACCGCAGGACTGCGGGACCTTTCATATTCCGAATTGCTTTGAATCTACCCAATCCATTCCAAGTAATGACCAGAAATCCAACGCGAGGTTATTGAGGATATAATCATAAGGCATCCAGCCATAACCTTTATCACCCCACTCTTTGCCCCAGGAATTCCTGATTAACAATGCGCCGGTGGTTTCTTTCCCGGATTGAGTGTTTTTGATCTTCTTAGCATCATCATAACCAACTGCAACTATTGCATGACCCCATTCTGCTGATTCGCCTTCGCCGGGATAAGGGATTCCTCCTTTTGTATCTGATTTATCGAATGAAGGAAATCCCCAAAACCCAAACATTGAAGGTATTCCAGCTTCAAGATATTTCTTAACTGAATCGAGAACCGCAGGGTAGGGGATCTTTGCACCCTGAGGATCATGACAGAAATATTTCAGTGCTTCGTAGTTCTTTGCAACCGAATAAACAAACGCATCGGGCTCTACATCGAAATTA
>JANNKF010000362.1:0-11616 GCA_031396165.1 Bacteroidales bacterium
ACAAAGAAAATCATTTTTCTTAATGTTGATAATTCGATTACAAATAACGGTTTATAAGAAATGTTTTTAAATATTTTAATATTTTCTTAAATTGCATCAATGCTCGCTGCATTGAATATTTATGTGTCCACTGTTTAGAAACAGATATCGTATTGGGTCTAAGAGACGCCCCGGTTATGATTATTCATCCGCAGGTAAATATTTTATTACTATCAACACCAAGAATAAATATCCATATTTTGGTTCCATTCACAATGGTAAAATGACCCTTTCCGATTTGGGCCGGTATTTAAAAAATGAATGGTTAAAAACGCCCGAAATCCGTAAAGACATGAATATTGTTGTTGATGAATTTGTAATTATGCCTGATCATTTTCATGCAATTATTTTCATTGGAAAAAACCGGTATAATGACATTAAAAATCCATATTATATTAAAAATCCATATTATTGTAGAAACGCCATGCATGGCGTTTCTACAGGAAAATCGATCGGCATAACCCCGATGCATGGCGTTTCTACGGGAAATATGACATCATCATCGTTCATGAATAACGCCATGCATGGCGTTTCAACGGTAAATAAATTTGGGCCACAATCCAAAAATTTGGCGTCAATTATGCGTGGGTTAAAATCCGTTGTTACAACATATTCAAAACAAACAAAACAGGATTTCGCATGGCAACCAAGATATCATGATCGGATCATCCGTACAAATATTGAATTACAATGCATCAGAAAATATATAAGAATGAATCCCGAAAAGTGGATCAATTGATTGTTTAAGATAAATCAACCAGCAATCATTTCATCAATTCTTTCAACTCATTTTCGTAGTCAAATTGCAGATCTTCATGCAGTGTTGCTACCTTTTTGATAATTGTATCGATCTGCCTGGTATAGAGATTCTTCAATCCGGCATATTTATGGAGCGATGGAGAGATCTTTTTAAGATTTACGCAGAAATATATCAGGAGGTCAACCTCGGTTTTTTTATTGGAAGAATACCTGATATATTTTCTCGTGATACGTAAAATTTTACTGACACTTTTTTTAAGCAGATAATAGGTTTTTCTGTTTATATGTGCAAACTGTTCATCGATCTCACTCTTAACGTTCCTGACATACTCCTCTTCATCAGATGCCTCAAACAGAAGATAAGTAAGTAATTCCTTGTTCTCCTTTTTGAACCTTGATAAACGAAGACATAATTCTCGTACCTCTTTTGGAGTCCGCAGAATTAATTCTTCCTTAAGTTCCTTAACTGTGACTGCTTTCATAATGAATACAGGCAAAGTTAAATAAATTCCAGTGGCTTATTTCCAAAAGCTTTAGAGACTCCACCCAATTCTATATTCCTTATGAAGGAATTTAGACGCCTCCGGAAGATTCGGAAGCGTCATCTTTTCAGGATCAAATGTGAGTACCTGACCACTTAATATCTCTCTTAGATCTTTCCGCAAAGGAATATTTCCGAGAAGAACTGTTTCAGTTAGAGGTCCGGCCCATTCGAAATTGGAACCGGCAGGTGCCCCACCTTTGCATGCAAGTATCCATTCCATCTCATGACCGGGAGATGAAGGAATATATGGAACGGGCCTCACATATGATTCACGCAGAGCCTTCGGAACAATTTTATCATCGAGTATTTTCCCTTTGTCGCCTACAAACAGGGTGCCGCCAGGGCCCATTTTCATACCTTCCTCAAGTTCAGCGATAAGAGGTGGTCTAAGACCACCGTCGTACCACGAAAGGGTAAGTGCAGGCATATTTTCGCGAGCTGCAAATTCATATTTTACCATCGATCCCAGAGGGTATGTCTCTTCATTCACAAGAGTGGAGACACCCTGAAAACTGACAGGGTATTTAAGTTTCATTGCCCTGAAAACAGGATCCAGTGTATGGCATCCCATATCACCAAGTGCACCTGTACCAAAGTCCCGCCAGCCCCGCCAGTTAAAGGGATGATATGAAGGATGATATGGCCGCATTGGTGCCGGGCCAATAAACAGATCCCAGTCGAGTGTATCAGGTACAGCCGGGATATCAGCAGGTCTTCGTACACCCTGAGGCCAGTAAGTATCTGAGAGTCCTCTGTTGGGTCTGTCAGTCCAGACATGTACTTCGCGTACAGGACCAATTGCACCATCCCATATCATTTCGCGTAAACGTCTGGGACCATCAGCAGCCTGACCACCGTTACCCATCTGTGTTGCAACTTTATACTGCCTTGCGGCTTCAGTGAGCACTCTTGCCTCTTTAACCGTGTGTGTAAGAGGCTTCTCCGTATAAACATGCTTACCACGTCGCATAGCCTCAAGACTGATAACAGCATGAGTATGATCAGGCGTGGCAATTATCACTGCATCAATATCTTTATCCTGGTCTAACATCAGCCTGTAATCTTTGTGTTTTCTGGCCGCAGGATAGAGTTGGAATACCATATTGACATTATTGTTCCAATCTACATCGCATAGCGATACAATATTTTCGGTTTTCCCAACTACTTCGATGACTCCCCTGCCTCTCCCTCCGATCCCGACACCGGCAACATTGAGCTTATCGCTGGGAGCTTTATGCCCCAAACCTGATACGACATGACGTGGAATAATTGTAAGTCCGGCGAATGCTGTTGCAGAAGTTCCGATAAATCCTCTTCGGCTTATCACTTTTGAAGGTTTGTTTCTCATGATGCAAGATTAATTGGTTAAAATGTAGATCAGATTCGTCATTCTTCTTCCCAAATGTCGTAAAATATAATGAATACCCTGCCAAAATCTGCAATTTCTTTTGCCCGATTTTTTGGACTATCTTTGCAATTCATTAATATACAAGATTTGAAAACGTTCTCTGAATTAGGTATTTCCGCCAATTTCGTTAAAGCTTTAGAAGAAATAAATATAACCATTCCAACTGAAATCCAGGAAAAAGCGATTCCTTTTCTTATTGAAAAAGGAACTGATTTCATTGGTCAGGCGCAAACCGGAACCGGAAAAACTGCAGCCTTCGGATTGCCGATACTGCAAGCGATAAATCCGGATAAGCCAAATATTCAGGCACTTATCCTCTCCCCAACCCGCGAACTTGGACAACAGATTGCGAAACAGCTTTTTAAACTTACCAAGTATATTCCAAAGAAAATCTTTATCGAGTCAGTCTACGGAGGCCCGAATATTGAAGAGCAGATCCGTTCATTAAAACGACCGACACATATTGTTGTAGCTACACCTGGACGACTTATTGATCTTCTCGAACGGAAGGCGATTGACCTCTCTTTCATCAGAACTCTTGTACTCGATGAAGCTGATGAAATGTTAAGTATGGGATTTAAAAAAGAACTTGATAACATTCTAAAGTTCACAGCAGGGAAACGTCATACCTGGCTCTTTTCAGCCACGATGCCCGATGAAATAAAGAGAATTATCTCCAGTTATATGTCACCTCAGGCATTGAAAGCTGAGGTTAACAAGAACAATATTGTAAACAAGGATATTGATCATAAATTTCTCATCTGTTCACGACTCGATAAACCTGAGGTACTGTTCCAGTTTCTGAAGTCTCAGGGAGCCGGAAGGGGACTCGTTTTCTGCAGGACAAAGGCTGAGACACAGACAGTGACAAAAAGACTTCAGGCTAAAAAGGTAAACGCTGATGCGCTTCATGGTGATATGTTTCAGACTGAGCGCGACAAGGTTATGAGAGCATTTAAAAACAGCAAACTGCAGATACTGATTGCCACAGATCTGGCTGCGAGAGGAATTGATGTCAAGGAACTTGCATTTGTGGTTCATTACCAGTTGCCGGAAAAAACCGAATATTATACCCATCGCAGCGGACGCACAGGAAGAGCCGGCAACAAAGGATTCTCCCTCTCAATGATCACTCAAAGGGAACATGAAGGGCTCAGGAGAATAGAGAAGGAGCTGGGGATTACGATCAAAGAGATTCAGAGATAATGTCATGCGGACATGCGGTCTTGAGGTCTTGCGGTCAATAAAAAACCCTCGCTGAATGTCAGGAGGGTCTTCTGTTAACAAATTCACAGTTCAGGTTATTTCAGTCCGGCCTTTTTCATTATCAGAGCCAGATCGTACTCAGGTTTGCGTGCTGAACGGGAGAGCATTTCATTTGCCTCTTTATCCCCTTTAAACATCTCTTTTTCAGCATCCCATGTCAGTTTGCGGCCGAGCTTCATTCCAATCCAGGCTACAGCGCAGGCTTCGAGACTACGGCATGAATGATCAACAGGAGCAATAGGATCTTTCCGGCTGAGGATGCTCTCGAGCCAGTTACGGTAATGATCAGGACTTGGCATCCATACTTTTCCTTCCTGGCTTATTCTGGGATAAAGAATTTTATCGTTGCTGGCCCATAGCGGACCTTTTTTATCAACTGTTGCTACCGGGTCGCTTGCAGTGACTCTCTCGTTGCCCCTTGCACAGAATACTGTTCCTTCAGTTCCCTCAAACAGAATTCCATTGGTAAATTTATCATCGAGGATCAGTTTAATATCTCCCGGATACAACATCTCGGCATGATAAGTTGTATGAACCGTCCATACATCATCCTTCATGAATTCTGCTTTTGCCTCAACTGTCTGAGGACCGCTGAGTTCCATCCCCAGCGCCCATTGGGCAATATCCATGTGGTGTGCGCCCCAGTTAGTTATCATTCCAAGTCCAAAATCCTCGGTGGTTATCCAACCAGGTCTTCCGTCGATACTATCCTGCGGGTGGCAGCGGAACTCCATGTAAGGCTGATCAGTTACAGGGCCGAGCCATCTCTCATAATCAAACGTTGAAGGGGGAGTCTGAGAAGCAGGTTTAACTCCTTTAACTCTGTCTTTCCCTATTCCTATACTAACAGTCTTTACTTTACCGATGCGACCGTTACGGACTGCTTCACTGGCAATCCGGAATGTGTTCCAGGGCTTTTCAGAGCGCTGCTGACTGCCTGTCTGAAGAATCCTGCTTTTGGCCCTGACAGCGGTGCGAAGTGCTATCGCTTCGGAAATTGCGTAAGTAAGCGGTTTCTGTACATAAACATCTTTACCGGCAAGTACAGCCTGTACCGCCACCAATGCATGCTGATGGTCTGGCACACTTACTATTACAGCATCTATATCGGGATTTGCGAGAACCTCCTGAAAATCGTGGTAGGTTTTAATTGAAATATTAGTTTCTCCTTTTTCTTTGTAAAAGGTCTCAATTTTGTTTTTCGCGATCTCAGCTCTTTTTGAGTCTAAATCACATACGGCAACCATCCGGCAGAGATCTGTATGGCGCATTGTTCCGGCATAATCCACTGAACCCTGGCGTCCACAGCCTATCTGGGCAAACTGGATAAGTTTGTTTGGAGAACCGGCTGCAGAGATGTTATTTTTCAATATCTGAGGCAGGATAATAAGTCCGGCACCTGTTAAAAGGGATTTTTTTACAAAATCACGACGTGATCTGTTTTTCATATTTTCAGTTGTTAAGTATGACTTTTAAATATTAAGGTGATAAATATATATATTTTTATTGTATTGGTACTCTCTCAATAACTTCAAGACACATTCTTCCATTGTGATACGGACATACCCAGAAACCACCCTTATCCCCCCTTCCTGCAACACCCTCAGCACTTACTGACGGATACCACCCGCCATTTTTAGTGTCAACAAAATACTTTTTTGTATAATTCCAGTTATTAATTGAATAATTAAGATATTTCAGATTATCTGTAAGTTCGTATGCATTAAGGTAACCTACGACAGTCTCTACCTGTGGCCACCAGCTGCGGGTGGAGCGCACCTCGCCTGAGGCATAATCCTTCTCATCTATCATACTGCCATCAGTCATAATACCCTCTGCAGCAGCATCTGCAATTTTTATGCAGGTGGCTTTAGCCCTGTTCAGAAGTACCGGGTCTTTCAGAAGCCCGGCAGCTTCGTAAATAAGCCACGATGCCTCAATATCATGGCCGTAAGAATCCACTGTTGACGTCGGGTTCCAGCTTTTGTCCATGAAACAAATGAGATGAAAGGTTTTTTTATCGGTAATCTTATCGAGGAATATTTCCACCATATTCTTCAAACGACCCTCAAGCCGTTTATCGGGCCACACACGATACAGGTTTGCATAAGCTTCCATAAGATGTAATGATGTGTTCATTGTCTTCTCATCTTTATCACTCTTCTCCCCTATCAGCCTGTCGCGAGTGCGCTTCCAGTCGCGGGTAAAGACTTCGTAATAACCATTTGATTCCTTATCCAGGGCATATTTTTCAAAACATTCAAACAGATCTTTTGCAGCCTGAAGAGTTTCCTTGTCGCCGGTGACACGGGAATACTCTGCCAGTCCGTAAATAAAGAAAGACTGGGTATAGGTCTGTTTTCTGGTATCTGAAGGTTCGCCTGTGGCTTTGACACTTCTGTAGGCACCTCCGTTTTCCCTGTCAATAAAATGAGCCATTATGTAGTTTTTAGCCCGGGTTGCAAGACGAAGATATGAAGTGTCTTTTGTTACTCTGTATGCTGAAGAGTAGGTCCATAAAATCCTGGCATTCAGGATCCCTCCCTTATCTTCGTTGGGGACGACCTGATTTGAACCGTTTATCCGTCCATAGAATCCGCCGTTTACGTTATCAACCATTTTTGATGACCAGTAAGGCAGTAGGTTTTTTGTAAGGTTTTCAGTGACTTCCTTTTTAAGCTGAATAAGCCGCGTTGCAGGATCAGTGTTCTGACCCTGATTTGGTTGGCCGAAAACAAAATTTGCTGAAATGATTAGAGCAAGGATAAGTGCTAAGATATTCTTCATCTTCCGGGATGTTTGTAATTTACATGAAATTATTGAATGCAAAATACAAACTTTTTTTTCACAAAATGAACCTGCTTTCAATATCTTTTGACGGGATCATACAATTTTCCCTTTTGCCAAAAATACGGTACCTGCCTCCGGCAATGAGGTTATAGAAAAAATCACGGATAAATGCCGGAATAATAATTAAGGCATAAAAGAGTTTCCATCCGCCACCAAGATCCCGGAGAAGGTATAATATTGCTGAGGAACGTAACCGGTAATTGTTATCTGTGAAATAAATAACAGTATCTATTTTATCAGAACTGAGTCCTGCTTCGGACATAAGAGATTGTCCTGCTGCCGATTGCAGGGAAGCAAACCTGATCCTGGCATATTTGTCCCTTCTGATAACAAACTTAACAAGAGCATTGCAGAGATTGCATACTCCGTCAAACAGCAGTATGGGACCGGAAGTTTTCATTCATAACAGAACAATTATTTGATTGTAAAGTTAATTAGGTGATTTCGGATTGCGGACTTTGCTGGCGCGGATTTGCAATCCGTGCCTGTGCCCGGCGCAATCCGTTCTTCATTGGCACCAATTACAAATTGGTGCCAGCAGAGACTTCTGACTTCCGACTTCCGACTTCCGACTTCCGACTTCTCAGTTATCTTCTGGCATTCCGTCTGTCGGGAATAAGATTCCTTGGGAGGTTTCTCGGACGTGCATGATTGCCATGCTGTTGTTTTGTTGCTTTAACCGGATTATTGTCGATCAACGGATAAGGATGATCTTTAACAACATTTATCTGTTTTGTAATAAGCTTTTCAATATCCCAGATAAATGCTTTCTCTTCAGCATCGCAGAATGAGATGGCGGTTCCGTTTGCCCCTGCCCTCCCTGTACGGCCAATCCTGTGGACATATGTTTCAGGGATATTCGGGATCTCATAGTTTATCACATATTCAAGATCATCAACATCTATTCCCCGGGCAGCAATATCTGTAGCGACCAGGACGCGCGTAGTCTGTGATTTGAAATTTGAAAGTGCACGCTGTCTTGCATTCTGTGCCTTGTTCCCATGTATTGCCTCAGCAGTTATATTCTTCTTTATAAGCACCTTAACAACTTTATCGGCACCAAATTTTGTGCGGGTAAATACAAGTGCAGTCTTTATCTTATCATCTTTTAACAGATCAATAAGCAGAGCGTTTTTATTTCCCTTATCAATATAGTACAGATACTGGTTAACAATATCGACTGTTGAAGCAGATGGTGTTACCTCAATTTTGACAGGTTTGTATACAATAGATCCTGCAAGCTTAACAATCTCAGGAGGCATAGTAGCCGAAAAGAAGAGCGATTGCCTCTTCTGCGGCAGATGTGAAATGATTTTCCTAACGTCGTGAATGAAACCCATATCCAACATACGGTCTGCTTCATCCAGTACAAAGATCTCAACATCTTTAAGTGAAATATGTCCCTGGTTCATCAGGTCAAGCAGTCTGCCCGGTGTGGCAACAAGTATATCAACTCCGGTCCTTAAAGCGTTTGTCTGGGGATTCTGATTTACTCCGCCAAAAACGACAGTGCATGTAAGTCCTGTATAACGGCCATAAGCTTTGAAACTCTCTTCTATCTGTATTGCCAGCTCCCTTGTGGGAGTTACAATCAGACTCCTGATCTTTTTCTTTCTGTCGAATGATTTGTTTGCACTTAAAAGCTGCAAAATCGGTACTGCAAAAGCACATGTCTTCCCTGTTCCGGTCTGGGCACATCCTATTAGATCTGTACCATTTAGTATTATCGGTATTGCCTGTGTCTGTATCGGTGTTGGTATTGTGTAGCCCTCTTCTTTAATTGATCTGAGTATTGGTTCAATAATGTTTAATGATTCAAAAAGCATAAATAGATTATTAGTAAAAAAATGAAATAAACGGCCTTGTATTGGGGGGTTATTCCGGGATTAAAGCGCAAAGATAGTCAAAATTTATGAATAAGTCCGTGCTTCGTCAGGCTCAGCATTTGGAAGTCGGAAGTCGGAAGACAGAAGACCGAAGTCGGGAGCCTGACGCCTGATGCCTGACGCCTGTCGCCTATTGCCTGATACTGGCTTTCACTCCTTCCTGATATGTTGTTGTTTTAAAAGTGAACTTCCTGTCAAATTTGGAAGAATCGAAGTAGTAATCCCTGTCGTACTGGTATATCATTTCGGTAATTTCCTTCATAATGGGCATGAATAGTCCCATAATCTTTACTATCCACAGAGGCATTGCGGATACACGGTTTTTCACATTCAGCTCTTTAGCAAACAAATTTATGATCTCCCTTCCGGTAAGAGTGTTTTTGTCTGTAGGCAGGTGCCAGATCTGGTTATAGGCATCATCAGTATTTCCCAGCAGAGCAGTTGCTTTTGCTGCGTCAGGTGTATAGGTGAAGGAGTGTTTTTTATCAGCATCGATTAACCAGTAGGCAGCTTTACCTTTCTTCAGGTTTTTATATACCATTTCGGTAACTAAACTTTTATCGGCATTCGGCCCGTAAAAGTCAGCTGATCTGGCTATCAGGGCCATCAGACGGCCTGACTTAACCTCATCCATTATCATTTGTGCCACCTGACGCCTTACTTCTCCCTTTTTGCTGGGAGGATTGATCCGTGATTCTTCAGTCATGTGGGTTATTGAATTAATGTCGTAAACGTATACATTGTCAAAGAAGACTAATCTGGCATTGTGCTTAATACAGGCATCGATTGTTGCCCGCATCAGCTTTGGCCATTTTTCCTGCCACACTTCCAGATTATAATCAAACCCCACAACAAGATACACAACTTCAGATCCTTCAATTGCCTTATCTACCTTTGAGGGATTTGAAAGATCGGCCTGCATCAGTTCGTCCGAGTCATTGACTCTTTTCGGATTCCGGCTTACAAGTCTGATTTTGTCTGTATAAGTTCTTAATTCTTTGGCCAGAACAGCGCCTATAGTTCCGTTAGCACCTAATACCGTTTGCATATTTTATTTTGTATAAGCCCTTCCAATACAACAAAAAAAGATTCCTTAAGTTCATCATTTGGCAATCATAGCGGCCTGCAGGTACCCATATAACAGTCTGTTTCCGGTTCTCCTCTCAGTTGAACTGAATTGACCGGAAGTCCGCTCCATGGAATAAACTCTCTCGTTGTGAATGTATGAAACAATCCGTTATTCATCATTGTGGTAATATTATAAAAATCTGACTGAAAGGGCTGGAGATACTCCATGACTGACACTTCTTCTCCATTCAGAATAGCTGCGCGGGTCAGACCCATCAATGCAAGACTTACACCAGAAGGAGCAGGATGGTCGAACCATGAAGCAAACACTTTGGGAAAATCATCGCTTTCTGATTCCAGCCATCTTCCATCAATCCTGAATGACTCAACATAGGCAGCAATATCATTCATCAGACTCCTCTTTGACGGATCAGATTCACAAAGCATTGACAGTGCTAAAAGTGTTGCGGCTGCATCCGAAAGAAATGTTTGTTTCTGCAATTTGCCATCATACAGTGAATGACCAAGCGACTCTCCATCCCAGAATTTATTTAAAAGGTTATCAATTATCACTTCTGCTTTTCTTTCATATTCTTGATTGTCAAGAAACCGGCCGGCCTGAATCATAGCGATTGCCACAAGTGCATTTATTCCACTTATTATCTTGTCATCTCGTGCCGGTTGTTTTCTTTTTCTCCGGATCGCTAGCAGCTTATTTTCTATTTCATTCAATGGATTATCATTCAATCGAATAAGATGATTACTTCCTTCAAAGTTTCCCTCAGCAGTAATGTAGTATGAAGCAGTAAAAAGTCTGAACTCATCCAAAGTAAGCTCTTTTCTGAGCTGTTCGTAACTCCAGAGATAGGTAACCCCTTCCTCATGTTCGGTATCCGCATCGTGGGCTGAAATATATAACCCTCCGCTTTCAAAACTCTCTTCCAGACATCTGATTATTCCAAGAGCCATTGATTTATATTCCTGCTTTCCGGTAATCCTGGATGCCATTGAAAAGACCCAGAGCGCCATAGCCTGATCATACAGCATCTTTTCAAAATGGGGGATTGTCCACTCCCTGTCGACACAATATCTGAAAATTCCGCCCTGCAGATGATCGTGTAAACCCCTGTAATGCATTGCATCGAGAGATTTAAAAACGATAGCCTTTATGGAAGGACTTTCAGAGATCCCAAGCTGGTAAAGCAGGTACAATAAGGTGGAATGCGACGGAAATTTATGGTCCGTGCCGAACCCCCCGTATTCAGAATCATAATATTTCGATAATGATTCAACAAGTGAGTTTTCATCCGCTTCCTGAGGGATGGCTTCACCTGTAACAAACTCAGGTATTGCATTTTCATTTTTTTTGAAATAAGCGAACACATGTTCCAACACTGACAGAAAAGAGAGCATAGAACTGCGTGAAACCGCCGGGGCATAGGTCATAGCGAAAATGGGATGTAAATCAGGTGTAAGAAATACATTCAGGGGCCATCCTCCGTGTGAGTTCTGTTTATTGATAAAATCCATCATAAACTGGTCTATGTCGGGGCGCTGTTCCCTGTCAACCTTAATACTTATAAAATTACTGTTCACGTAATCGGCGGTAGCTGTATCAGAAAAAGCTTCAGCAGCCATCACATGGCACCAGTGACAGGTAGCATAACCTACAGATACGAAAACCGGTTTGTTTTCCTCAACGGCATGTTGCACAGTGGCATTACTCCACTCCTGCCACCAAATTGGATTGGCCGTATGCTGCAAAAGGTAGGGTGAAGAAGATTTATCCAGATTGT
>JANNKF010000370.1:0-10358 GCA_031396165.1 Bacteroidales bacterium
CGAGGTGCGTGCAGACCCTGTCGAGGAACCAGCGGTCGTGGCTGACGATTAATGCCACGCCCGCGAATTCTGAGATGGCGTCCTCCAGCGCGCGCAGGGTGTTCACGTCGAGGTCGTTGGTGGGTTCGTCGAGCATTAATACATTCGCGCCTTCGGTTAATGTTTTGGCTAAATGCACGCGGTTGCGTTCACCGCCAGAAAGCACACCAACTTTCTTTTGCTGGTCTGCGCCCATGAAGTTGAAAGAAGAAACATAGCCGCGCGCGTTGATCTTGCGCTTGCCGAGTTCAAGATTCTCTGCGCCTTGTGAGATCTCTTCATACACAGATTTATCGGGGTCGAGTGTGCGTGACTGATCGGCGTATGCCAGCTTGACTGTTTCACCAATTTTGATGGAGCCGCTATCGGGAGTCTCTTGTTTGGTAATCATTTTCAGCAACGTCGTTTTGCCTGCGCCGTTCGGACCAATTATCCCGATGATACTGCCTGGGGGAACAGAAGCAGAAAAGGAGTCGAGAATGAGGCGGTCGTCGTAACTCTTGGTCACCTTATCAAATTCAAAAACTAAATCACCAAGTCTAGGACCAGGCGGGATGTAAATATCCAGTTCTTCGCGGCGGGCTTCGGCTTCCTGCCCCAATAATTTTTCGTAGGCAGTGACGCGAGCTTGCCCCTTTGCCTGACGTGCCTTGGCGCCCATGCGAATCCATTCGAGTTCGCGGGCGAGAGTCTTTTGGCGCTGGCTTTCGCTTTTCTCTTCGACGCGCATGCGCTCCTGTTTTTGTTCGAGCCAGGAGGAGTAGTTTCCTTTGTAGGGGATGCCATAGCCGCGATCCAATTCCAATATCCAGCCGGCAACATTATCAAGGAAGTAACGATCGTGTGTTATACAAATAACAGTGCCGTGATATTGCTTAAGTGTTGTTTCCAGCCACTGAACGGATTCCGCATCGAGGTGGTTTGTAGGCTCATCGAGAAGCAGAACATCTGGTTGTTGCAAGAGTAGCCTGCAGAGCGCCACCCTCCTCCGCTCACCGCCGGAAAGAACATTTACCCGTGCTTCCGGTTCCGGGCAGCGGAGTGCATCCATGGCCCGTTCCAGCTTATGTTCTATGTTCCATCCGTCGTGGTACTCAATCTTTTCCTGAAGTACAGCCTGACGATCCATTAACTGCTGCATTTTATCGGGGTTCTCATACACTTCAGGCTCACCAAAGCTGTTGTTTATTTTTTCATATTCCTTAATAATTTCCATGATCTCTTTCACACCTTCTTCGACGATCTCCCTCACCGAACGATTTTCTTCAAGGAGAGGATCCTGTGAAAGATGACCCACGGTGAACCCCGGAAGAAAGGTAACATCACCCTGGTATTCCTTCTCGAGCCCGGCGATAATTTTTAGAAGGGTCGATTTCCCGGAACCGTTCAAACCGATTATACCGATTTTGGCACCGAGAAAAAATGAGAGTGAAATATCTTTTAAAACCTGTCTGTGTGGAGGGAATGTCTTCCCGACCCTGTACATAGAAAAAATGATCTTATTGTCGTCAGCCATATTATTTTTATTTTATCACCTCACAAAAATAAGTAGAGACGCTCAATTAGGGCGTCTCTACACAATATATTTTCAAAAAATTATTTATTCTCGAATAATTTGACGGTATCATCCTGCATTAATACCCAGATAGCATAAACACCACTGAGAGTTCCTATCGGGATAAAAAGGCAGCTGAGGGCTGCAACAACAAGAACAACATATCTTGCCCATGCCTGATAGGAAAAAAGCCCTATTCCTCCAACCAAACCTAAAGTTGCCATGAATCCTAATAGTATTGGTACTGAGATCCTAAGAATAGTAAAAATAATTTTGGCTTCTTTTTCATCACCAACTGCTCCGAGCAATAAAGTGAACACTAAAAATGCACCCACAGCTCCAATCAATCCAAGAATCCCTAAGCCCACATGAATCGCTCCCACAACAGTAACATGCTTTTTCATTTTTGAATCTTCCATGACGTTAATTTTTTGTGCAATTTATAAATATTTTCATTCCTGATACAATGACTATCAATTTTGGCGTTTGCTGCATGCTGAGAAAAGAGTTTTAGTATCTTTGGTTTTTAAAACAATGCTATATGAAAAGGAAAATACTCTATGCTGCCGGATTTGTTTTTGTTGCAATTTCGTTTACTGCCTGCGAGGGATTAACATGTAAGGTATGTTCACAAAACACATATAACTCTACCGGAGGATTGATAACAGCAGGGTCAGAAACAGAGTATTGCGATACCGACCTTGTACGGATCCAGGCCACACCTCCTGTAACTGTATTAGGAGTTACTACAAAGTGGGTGTGCAGGTAATCAATACCTGACACCAATCATTGTAACATCATCTATCTGGGAGTTTTCGCCACGCCACTCCTCAAATATTTCATTCAACCTCTCTCCCTGCTGAAGCATTGGTTTTCCTGCCATTGCAACAAGTGTCTCTTTAAGCTGAGCAGACATAAATTTCTTTTCCTTTGGTCCGCCGAACTGGTCACAATAGCCATCCGAGAAAATATATAATGCATCACCCTTCTGAAGATCAATCTCGTGCAGGGTGAATGGTCCCATTTTATAATGTATTGCAACAGGCATCTTATCGGCCCTGTAATGTATAAGTTCATTTCCCCTGATCAGATAGAGTGGATTGTTTGCCCCCGAGTACCAGAGTTTATTCTTTTCAAAATCAATTACCATTACGGCGATGTCCATCCCGTCCTTAATACTATCCTCCTCTGCAACCTGTTTGAGGGCTTTGATGATTCCTGTTCTTAGTTCTTCAATTATCTGATGGGGCTGAAGAACATGCTTTCCGTTTACTATCTCATTTAGCATTGTTACACCCAGCATGCTCATAAATGCTCCGGGGACGCCATGACCGGTGCAATCGGCTGCAATTATTACCTGCAGATTTCCCTGCGAACTGACCCAGTAAAAGTCACCACTTACAATATCAAGTGGCTTATATAAAACAAAATGTTCGAGCTTATCGCTGAATAGCTCAAGAGAAGGGATCAATGCTGTCTGGATCCTCTTTGCATACATAATACTATCGGTAATATGCTTTTTCTGATACGCAATCTGATCACGCTGTGCTTCAGCAAGATCTCTCTGTTGTTCTATCTCATCTTTCTGTGCCGAAATAATTCTGTTCTTTTCCTCAAGCCGTATATTAGCCTCTTTCTTTATTTTGTAACCCCGGTAAATATAGTAACCGAGAAAACTCACAAGCAGTAAAGCAAACAGCACAAAATAGAGAATCAGTTTCTGCTTTTCAATTGCCTCAAGCTGGACTTTTATCTTGCTGTCCTGTTCCGAGATGCGTTTTAGCTGCCCGTCAATTCTTGCAAGCTGAAGGGTGATTTTCCCTTTCTGATTCGTAAGTGTATCTTTCTGAATCTGAACCTCTTTCTGTTGTACAACAATCGTTTGTTTCTGTATTGAGATCTCCCCTTGTTGTTTGCTGATCTGTAAATATTGTCTGTCAAGAACTTTTTGCTTCTCATTAAGGGTTTTTACTTTAACGACAATTTCATCATTCAGACTGTCGAGATGAGCCTTTTGTCTCAGAATCTCAGCCTTCTGATTATTTATCATTTCAAGCTGCTGGCGGATCGTATCTCTCTGGATTAGTATCTGCTCACTTGCTTTGCCAAAAAGATTCTCCCAGTCCTCCTTGGTTTTTATAGCCTGCTTTAGCATATTGGGATTAACATTCATCCCGGCTTTTTTAATCATGTCCTCATTAACACCATAGTTAGGTAATTGTCCCTGGACACCCATAAAGTTGATCATCGACTCCCTGAACTCGTACCCTTCTGTTATAAAAAGTGTCTGATGTCCTTCAAGTTTTGCTTTTACCTTATTCAGATTGAATCCCTTAGCTTTGTTTAGATATAAAACCTGAGTATGAATAATATCCTCTTCGCGCCTGAATACAACAAGTTCAACGGGTTTATCCTGAATTGTTTTCCGGGTCTTTGCCAGATTTCCCATCTCCTCAAGAAGTTCTGAACTACTGTCAAGTATACCAATCCTGAAGATTGCCGAATCTTTAAAAGCCGGCCCATACTCGATATATGTTGCTATGTCAAAAATAAACAAAGACCTTGTCCCGTCATCCAGTCCGCCCTGGCTATAACCGTTCCAGTTCAAAAAGATCAATCCGGCAAAGAGGACTGATGCCCTTAGAATACGCAAATGTTTTAACATCTTGTTCAGGAATTATTGATACGAATTTGCACAATTTTATTTTAGAAAACAAATATCATTTAGTCTAAACAAACCGACGGTGTTGATAAAATGTTAATAACTGCAGGAATATCGCCGTTCCTGTTATTTTTCTTGTCGTAAATTTATACAAGTTTTAATTACCGCCTAAATGACCCTGAATATCAGCAATTTGGAACTTAATGGAAAGAATTTAGTAATTGTTGAGGACGACCTCCCGTCGATTAAATACTATGAAACCTTACTAAAAAACTCAGGAGCTGAGGTAAAAATCTTTCGTACAGGCAAAGAATTTGTCGATTTTATAAACCAGGGGAATCCACGTATAGATCTGGTATTCATGGATTTTTTAATCCCGTTGATTAACGGTATTGAATGCATTAGGATTTTCAGAAAAGAGAGAAAAGACACACCTGTAATAATGATCACAGCATATTCGTCTGAGCAGGCAAAAACAGACGCTTATATTGCAGGGTGCAGCGAATATGTTCTTAAACCTATCTACCCCGAGAAAATTTTCTTTCTGATTGAAAAATATCTCAAGGCAAGCAATACTGTGCTTCAGCAGTATTAATTAATCAAAATATCTTTTTAACCGCAATGCACGCAAAGCTTTAGCAAAGTACGCAAAGGTATATTATTGTATATAATCTCTTTGCGATCTTTGCGTCTATTACTCTTAGCGACCTTTGCGGTTACTGGATTTGACCTTAATTTCCTGAAGGCTGAACTACTTTTACATAATCAGCATAAAAACCTTCAAGCTTTGTTGTAATCTCCTGTCCCAATTCAGGCTTGCCGTTTGCTGAACATGCATTGGCAACTCTCGATGTGTACTGAATAGCCTGCTGGATCTCAAACTCAGCTGAATTGATAATATACGGTTTCTGTTTAAGGTAATAATCAAGCTGGGAATAGTAATATTCACAAAATGCATTCGTCATCTCAACTGCTTTTTCAGTTGCGCCCGAAACAAAATATGCTTCAATTATATCTGCAACATATGGATCGTATGCAACTTTCTCAAGAGGGAGGGCGTTCATACAAAAATCCAGGACTTCGATAGCTTTCTCATTCTTCCCTTCAGCCGCCAGGGCTTTCGCGAGTCTTGCATGATTCAGCCTGGCCTTGATGACGATAATGGTCCGCTTATGGTTATAGTCAATATTCACATCAGGATCTTTTGCTCCGCCCCAGGCAAACTTTTTAATCATATTTTCATATAGTATATCTGTGTCAATCCTACCATACTCGATCCAGTTCTTATTCTGCGATTTAATCGGTACAAACCTGAATGCCAGCCCCTCCAGCTGAAAGTATTCTTCGAGTCCGAAGGCATCGTTATGATATCCTGTTACAAAATAGACGGGCCTCTCCCAGTTATTATGAGCAAGAATATCAAGCACAATAAGCTGGCTTTTCAGAATTGAATTTCCCTTTAAAGTAATATCAATATAAGGAACGATCTTGTCTGCATCTTCCGGTTTAACGGTACCAGAGGCAAGAACCTTTGCGGCATCTACCGGAATTCTTATTATTTTGGTGGGTATTACATCCAGAAGTTCTGTTGTGGAAACCTGTACTTTTGTGCCCTTATTATCGCTGTTAACCCAATCAATTATCGTGGAAATCTCAACCGGATCTTTTGTTTTCTCAACAATAAAAACCTGGTTATTAATTCCGTCAAAATACTTTTTTACCGGCAATGTTATAGGAAGCGGGGCAGACTCATAGGCTGTGTTCTTCATCTGGTTAATATACCAGTCGGTATTCAGTAACATAAGGTTACATACCCTGATATCAGTCCTGGTACCTTCAACTTCCTGCGCATACCATAAAGGGAAGGTGTCATTATCTCCATTTGTAAACAGAATAGCATCCTTCGCACAGGAATTAAGGTAGTTTTTTGCAACATCCCTGGCGAGATAACGACCTGACCGGTCATGATCATCCCAGTTTTCTGATCCCATCAGAACCGGCACGGCAAGAAGGCACAGAACTCCCGCAAGTGGTGCAGCCACTTTTTCGCTGGCAGCTTTTGAAAGCAGGTCAAAAAGGGCAAGCACTCCCAATCCTATCCAGACCGAGAAGAAGTAAAATGACCCGGCATAGGCGTAATCGCGTTCCCTTGGCTGATTCGGGTACTGGTTGAGATAGATCACAATTGCAATACCGGTCATAATAAAAAGCAGGAGAATTATTCCCCAGTTTCTGTTATCGCGGTTTAGGTGATAGAACATGCCGGCAATACCCAGCAAAAATGGCAATAAGAAGTACCTGTTACGTGAGGTATCACTTTTCAAATCCCCCGGAAGATCTGATGTTCCTACTCTGGGTTCATCTAAAAACTTTATCCCGGTAATCCAGTTCCCGTTAACTGAA
Organism: Bacteroidales bacterium; assembly: GCA_031396165.1. Taxonomy (GTDB): domain Bacteria; phylum Bacteroidota; class Bacteroidia; order Bacteroidales; family VadinHA17; genus LD21. The sequence continues at coordinate 6,660 of JANNKF010000370.1, forward strand.
CCTCCTGTTCCCTGGGTATCATTCTGTTTCCCTGAAAAATTCCACATGAAATATCTGAAATACATATATCCGAACTGATATGTAAACATGAACTTCAGGTTCTCACCAAAAGTCGGGCGTTTTAATATCCTTTTCTCCCCCGATTGATCCGTTATGGATATCGGTGTCCCCTTTACCCCGCCCCATTGTTCATAAACCTCTATATGGTCATCCTGATCGCTCCACATCCTGGGGAAAAGAGTAATAAAACGCGGATCGTAGACTCTTTCAAGATTTTTACCGGTTATGATATATTTCCCTTTATCAAGGGCATATTTTGGTTTCCCGTCTTTATAATCGGTAACAGGAGCATTATAATATGGACCGTGGAACAGAGGTCTCTGGCCATACTGCTCCCTGTTAAGGAAATACAGAAGGTTAAACGGATTAGACGGATTGTTCTCGTTCAAAGGAGTATCGGCAGTTGACCTTATTACAATTATGGCATTTGAAGAATAGCCGATCATAATAACCATAATTGCCGTCATTGCTGTATTAAGAATTGTTCTGCTTTTCTTCGCAAGGTACCATACCAGAACAGATACCAGACTCAGAACCAGAATATTAAGAATTGCCGAACCTGATATGATCCAGATACCCGCAAAGAAAAGGGCTGATATGGCAAAAAGGGCATTTTTTGCAGCATTGGATGAAGAAAAGGAGAACCTGACCGAAAGGATGAACAGAACGGCGAGAAGAATTATATGAACCGTCATTCCGCTATTTGCCGGAAGCCCCAGAGTATTTACAAAAAACAGATCGAATTTTGACGAAATGATTACCACACCGGGCATAATCCCGAACATCAGCAACGCCAGCAACGCAACGGAGGTTCCCATGGAAAAAAGAAATCCCTTCCATGAAAATTCAAATTTCTTAAAGTAGTAAACCAGCACAATTGCTGGAAGTGCAAGCAGATTAAGCAGATGTACACCTATTGAAAGTCCCATCAGAAAAGCTATGAGAATCAACCATCTGTCGGCATAGGGTTCATCTGATACATCTTCCCATTTAAGGATGGCCCAGAAAACACAAGCCGTAAAGAGTGATGATGTTGCGTATACTTCACCTTCCACAGCAGAAAACCAGAAGGAGTCGGAAAATGTATAGGCCAGGGCTCCAACGGTGCCGGCTGCCATAACAGCAATCAGTCTGCCAGTTGTGAAATGCTTTTCATCTGCGAGTAAAATCTTTCTGGCCAGATGTGTAATTGTCCAGAAAAGAAATAGGATGGTAAAGGCGCTTACCAGCCCTGACATTGCATTAACCATCACAGCAACATTGGATACATTTCCACCGGCAAACAGTGTAAAGAAACGAGCCATTATCATGAACACAGGGTTCCCGGGAGGGTGACCCACTTCAAGTTTAAAAGCTGAAGCTATAAACTCCCCGCAGTCCCATAGACTTGCTGTGGGTTCCAGCGTCATCAGATAAGTAACAGCTGCCACAGCAAAAACCACCCAGCCTGCAATGTTATTTATGAACCTGTAATTCTTCATTTTAGATTAAAATTTTGCCTGAATTCTTCAGTAATACATAAGTTGACGAAATTACATATTTTTTTCAAACTACCGTCTACAGATTAATGGTCACTTATTTTAGTACTTTTGACCTTCAAATATTTGTCAAATGAGATTAAATTTTATCATCATATTTATAGTGCTTATTTTGTCATCTGGTGGTGTTTCGGCACAATACTTTGATACAGGACAGGATCCATCGTCGGTGAGGTGGATGCAGATCAAAACAGGAAGATTCACTGTAATCTATCCTGAGAATTATAAGGAAGGAGGAAGAGCTTTCGCACAATCGCTTGATGATGCGTATTCGGAATTAATTACACTCTTCCCTGAAACAAAATTCAGGATCCCGGTAGTTATTCATAGCTACTCAACCCGTTCAAACGGTTATGTTGCCTGGGCACCAAAGCGAATGGAGATCTACCCTACTCCGGAACAGAACACAATTCCACTCGATCCGAATAAGCAACTTGCAGTACACGAACTCACACATGTGTTTCAGATGAAGTCGCTGAGCAAAGGCTTCTCCCGGGTGATGAGCATTCCTTTTGGCGAACAGTTTACAGGAATTACAGCCTCACTGCTACCCCTCTGGTTCCTCGAAGGAGATGCTGTTTTTGCTGAGACGGTACTTACCTCATCGGGAAGAGGAAGAAGTCCGTCATTCCAAAAAGAGCTGAAAGCAATCACAGTAGAAAAGAGTGGCTATTACGGTTATGACAAAAGCCTGAATGGTTCGTATCGTGATTTTGTACCTGATCATTACCAGTATGGCTACCAGATGGTTGCATGGGTATATGCCAGGTACGGTCCACAAATCTGGAATAAGGTAATAAAACAGACAGCCAATCAACCTTTTACATTGAATCCCGTAAACCTTAGCCTTTCAGGGAATACGGGTCTTACCAAAAAAAAGCTCTTCAATGAAGCCTATGATACTCTCAGAAACATCTGGAATAATGAATTATCTGGAAAAAAAACCAGGATCTATGAAACTTTAAATCCCGATAAAAAGGGGAGATATATTAATTACTATTCACCTGTTTTTGCCGGAATAGACAGAATAATTGCCATAAAAACATCACTATCAAATCCCCCACGTTTTGTTCTGATCAATCCTTCTACAGGAAAAGAAAAGAAATTATACATGCCCGGACAAATGTACCCCTGGCTGATCTCTTACGGAAATGGAAAGCTGGTTTGGGTGGAAACCGAGTCGGATAAAAGATGGGAAAACAGAGATTTTTCAGTAATCAAACTCCTTGATCTTAAGACTAACCATGTAAGGAAACTCTCACGTAAAACCAGGTATCTCGCTGCTTCAGTTTCCCCAAACGGGGAGACAATAAGTGCCATTGAAAATACAATTTCAAATAAGAACAATCTTGTACTGATTGAAACATCTTCAGGAAAGATACTTAAGAGTATCCCTGCTCCGGGAAACGTCTATCTTCAACGCCCCCGTTGGACAGAAGACAGTAGAAAAATTACTGTTATTTATTTAACAGAAGATAAAGAAGGAGTTTACTCATATTCAATTGCCGATGGAAAATGGAATCTCATTTTAAACCCCGGAAAAGACGATTTACAATCGGTCTTCCTTCGAAACGATTCTCTTTATTATGTAACATCACAATCCGGTACCGATAATATCTATCTTAAAACACCGGGTAAAAAAATATTTGGAATTACCAGATCCAGATTTGGGGTAAGTGATCTGTCAGTAACCGGCAAAAGCATATTGTTCGCTGATTATACTTCTACGGGCAATGAAATATGCACCTCAGAAATAAAAACCGGATCCCCCCCGGTGAATATAAATTCATCAACTTTCCTTGTAAATAAACCCGGCATCATTAACCCAAAGGAAAGAAATAACCCGGCAAACGAATACACACCTGTACCGTACAGAAAATGGCAGCATCTTTTCAGGTTTCACAGCTGGATGCCCTTCTATGGTGATCTGGATGAGATTAAATCAGATCCGACACTGATCAGACCAGGGCTTTCTTTATTGACCCAGAACAGTCTGAGCACACTGACATCAACGATAGGTTATGAATATTCAGCCCAGAAAAATCATGTATTCCACTCAAGAGTAATCTGGAAAGGCTGGTATCCGACAATTGAATCGCAG
>JANNKF010000097.1:0-20749 GCA_031396165.1 Bacteroidales bacterium
TATCGGCAATCAATAATAAATATTTAACTATGGCGATGGATGACACTATCTTAGTCGTTATTGGGGGAAAGAAGTGAAGAATCAACTACGGATTAACAAGGACGAGCTCACCGACTATCTTAGTCGAATGCCGAAGTAATCTCCCGCATCTATATTGATATTTTAATTGATTTTAAAATTCAATCATTTCATAATTTTTGATCAATTATTATTCATCCCAGATATTCAATTTATGTTAATTTGTAATTCCTAAATAGGAATGATTCTTATTTAGTATTGATTACTATTTAGGAATAATATCTATTTAGGAATATTTCCTATTTAAGAATTCAATCTATATAAGAATAATAACTTCTTAGGTATGTTTCCTATTTAGAAATCTTTCCTATTTAGGAATTATATCTATTTAACATTCATTACTATTTAAGAATGAGATCTATTTAGGTATATTTCATATTAGGGAATTCTTCCAGTTAAAATTTGATTCCAGAATTATATATCTCTTTTTTTGAAAATGATTCCTATTTAAGATTTGTCCCTATCTAAGACTACATGAGTATAAGTAATCAAACATATCACCTAATTGATTTTGACTTCGTCGGTCTCCTCTTCGCTTCAGCATAGCCATAATCAATTTCTTCCTTGCCTGCCCTGCCTGCCAGCAGGCAGTCGGAATGCAGACTTTAGAGCTGGGGTAAATACTTGATTTTCAAGCACTAAATTATTCATATGCGTGATTACCGATAGTCATTAAAAAATAATATAATTTTAAGCGAATAAATAAATATGAAACTTTGTGTCCTTTGCGGATCTCAAAGCGTCCTTTGTGTTAAACTTTTTCAACTATGAAATACAACTATATTTTTCTGATATTAATTGCAATATCGGGCTGCAGAATTTCAACAACAGTTGAGAACTCTGTTCAGGAAGCAGCTGAGAATTGGTCAATGAGTGGTTTTGTGAAAGCCGACAGTATCAATCCAATTCTTCACCCGTCATCCTCCCAGGTCTTTCTTTGTCCTGTAAACAAAAAAGAAGTAAAATGGGAAGAGCGAAATGTTCTGAATCCTTCTGCAATAGTGAAGGACGAAAAAGTGTACCTCATTTACCGGGCTCAGGATAATGAGATGACCTCCAGGATCGGATTAGCCATAAGTGATGACGGCCTGCATTTCGTAAAGCAGCCACATCCGGTTTTCTATCCTGATAATGACAATATGAAGGCATATGAATGGAAAGGAGGAGTTGAAGATCCGAGGGTAATTGAGAGTCCTGATGGCACTTATATTATGACTTATACATCCTATGATGGTACAGTTGCCAGACTTTGCCTTGCCAGTTCAAAGGACCTGAAAACCTGGATAAAACATGGTCTTGTTTTAGGCGAAGCTACGCACAGGGATACATGGTCAAAATCAGGTGCAATAGTATGTGAACTTGTAGGGGACAAAATTACTGCTGTAAAAATAAAAGGAAAATTCTGGATGTATTTTGGTGATACTGACTTGTTTATTGCGACTTCAGATGATTTGATCCGATGGGATGTAGCAGTAAATGAAGAGAGTAAAAAAATGATCTCTGTTTTGCATCCCAGGATGGGCTATTTTGACAGCCGGCTTGTTGAGCCTGGTCCTTTTGGCTTATTGACAGATAAAGGGATTCTATTGATCTATAACGGCAGCAATGCGGCAAATTTTAATGATCCCTCCCTTCCAAAATTCACATATGCTGCGGGTCAGGCATTATTTGACAAGGAAAATCCCTATAAACTAGTCGACAGAATGGAAAGTCATTTTATACATCCCGATAAGGCTTACGAAAAAACAGGGGAAGTGAATGAAGTCTGTTTTGTTGAAGGCCTGGTATATTTTAAAAATCAGTGGTTGCTTTATTACGGGACAGCAGATTCCAAGATAGCGGTGGCGATAAAACAAGACTAAAAAATGCTGTTGAAATATAAATATCTGACATTTATTGTTTCACTCCTTTTGATTATACCGGAAATCAATGGCCAGACTATTGACTCTACTTCTTTCGGTTTCGAATCCAGATTTAGTTTCTACTCCTTTGAACAGCATGGAGAGTTTCTGATTCGTATACCCAATGAATTCATACAAAGCAATATATCAATTGAAATTGTTTCGGGAGAAACTAAAATTCTTAACTGGACAGGAAAGGCATCCGGTACTATATTACGGTTACCTTTCGAGTTAAACCTTGCTCCTACAATAAATACCACAACTGCAAAAATTACAATTGCCTGGAAAACAGGAGTTGTATATATTGCTACAACTGAATTAATTCTGCTTCCGTATAAAGCAAACGAGGTAAAAACTGACAAATTAACTGGTGGCCTGATAGTCAACAAAAGACAATTTTTCCCCTTCGGATTTTATACTTATTCACCCGTTCATTCAACCTTGCCTGAGGAAGAAGTTGTAAAGGGTTTTAACGTCATTTCCCCTTACCAGAAAATACTGCCTGAAACCCTGCCGGAAAGAAAAGCATACATGGACAGGTGTGCTGAGCTGGGCATGAAGGTGCACTACAACCTGTTGTCGGTTTCAGGTGGTGGCGGAGTCGGATCCAAAATTGAGGGAATAAGCGATGAAGAAAAAAGGATTAACCTGTTAACCGAAATTGAAATGTTCAGAGATCATCCTGCACTGCTGGCATGGTATATCTCAGATGAACCAAACGGATATAAAATTCCTCCGGAAACAATTGAAGAAATCTATAAGACAGTTAAAAGAGCTGATCCCTGGCATCCGGTTTCAATTGTGATCACTGCCCCTTTCCTCCAGTCAAAAAAATATATTAAGGCTCTTGATATAATAATGGCAGATCCTTATCCCCTGCCGGATCTTCCTGCTTCCTTTGTAGGGGTTATTACCGGGCAGCTAAAAGAAGAATTTATAGGTAAAAAACCTTTATGGATTGTTCCTCAGGCCTTTGGCGGGGGTGAAATCTGGAGTCGCGAACCAACTATTCAGGAGTTGCGATCGATGACATGGCAGGCAATTATTAAAGGGGCAACCGGTATTCAGTACTTTGTCCGTCAGGGACTTAATTATTTTCCAAAATCAGCCGCCGCATGGGGCGAATGTGGAAGAATGGCGGTTGAAGTTGCAGAACTAACACCATGGCTGCTCTCAGATGAAGCGACTTTACCTGTTTACAGTTACTCTCGTGATGTAATAGTCTCTTCAAAAACCCATGAGGGTCAACTGATTGTTATGGCAGTAAACAAAAAGAATGAACCTGTAACAGTGTCAATCGGGATAAGTGGTATATATAATAACAGAGCCAGGGTACTATTTGAAAACAGAACAATTCCAGTTGCGGGTGGTGTGATTACAGATCATCTTCCTGCGTTCGGATCGCAGGTGTATCTGGTTAACACTCAACCGGAAAAACAGTCAGCCGTTTCTTCCGGTACAAATCTTCTCCGCGACCCCGGGTTTGAGGACCTCTCGTCTCCCGGAATCCCTTCTGCATGCTATGCCCGGCCAGGTGGTGATAGAGGGGCCACTTTTTTTACTGATTCCAGGGAACACTATGAAGGTTCCCATTCTGTCAGATTGGTGACTCCCACGGAAGGTAAAAGCTCCGCTCTGAGATTTTTCCCATTCCAGGTTAAGGCTGGAAGTTCTTACACTATTTCATTGTGGGCAAAATCCGATCCAGGGCAGAGGTTTTCAAAAGGAACCACCGCTACCCCCCAGTATGTTGAAGTACTTCTGGGAGAATTTTCCAGGGCAAGGTTTGAACCTGATAGCGAATGGAGACGATTTGTAACATTTGTTACAATTCCGGCAGATACACTCACTTCATTTAAAACAAACCTTATCCTTAAAATGCCGGGGCAGGGTGTTGCCTGGTTCGATGAAATAAAAGTGGTTGAGGATAAACAATAGGCGTCAGGTGTCAGGCGTCAGGCAATTGGAGTTAGAAATATAAATAATTATAGAATATGAAAACGACATTAATTACGTTCATTTTAGCTGCTGTAGTTTTGATTTCAGGCTGTTCGAAAGAAAAGGGAAATGTAAACTACAATGGGAACCCTGCTCCGCTCAGGCAAAACGCTTACATTAAGCTTCCACTCGGAGCGGTAAAACCTGCTGGCTGGCTAAAATCACAACTGGAAGCACAGGCTGCTGGTCTTACAGGCAATATTGATGATTTCTGGCCCGATCTTGTTAACTCTTCGTGGCGAGGAGGCGATGGTGAAGCATGGGAAAGAGGACCTTACTTCCTCGATGGAATGGTCCCTCTGGCCTACCTCCTTGATGATAAGGCACTTATTGAAAAGTCCAACAAATGGATTCAAAGCATCATCTCAAGCACCAGGGATACCGGCTGGTATGGTCCGGCTAAAAACAAGGACAGATGGCCGCTGGCTGTTGCAAACAAAGTACTAATGCAATACTACGAAGCAACACAAGATACTCTGGCACTGAATGTTCTTAAAGGTTATTTCCGATATCTGCACACAGCTGCACCCGATTGGCCTGATAAGGAGTGGAGAGGAGTGCGGGCTATGGAAAACGCAGTTACAGGTTACTGGCTCTATCGTCAGAAAGGCGAAGCATGGATCCTTGAGACAATAGAATCGATACAGAAAAACAGTTCTGACTGGACAACTTATTACGAGAACTTCCCATGGGATTCAGCAGCCTCGGCAGATAAGAAAATACCGCTTAACTGGGGTCCGGAAGGTTTAACTGCACATGTTGTGAATAATGCTATGGCAATTAAATATCCGGGGTTATGGTACCAGCAATCAATGGATCAGAGATTCAAAAATGCAGTTTATGCCGGTATTGAAAAGTATGACAGCCATCATGGACAGGCCGGAGGAAGATTTTCAGGTGATGAACATCTGTCGGGAAAAAGTCCTGCGCAAGGTACTGAGTTATGTTCTGTAGTGGAATATATGTATTCGCTTGAAGAGCTTTTTGCCATTTTCGGTGACAACAAATTTGCTGACAGGCTTGAAATGCTCACCTACAATGCATTACCTGCCACAACTACTCCGGATATGTGGGCGCACCAATATGACCAGCAGGCAAACCAGGTTCTCGTGTCTGGTGCCAAGAGAGACTGGAGCACCAACGGCGATTATTCAAATATTTACGGGTTGATGCCTAATTTTGCCTGTTGCCTGGCAAATATGCACCAGGGCTGGCCTAAGTTTGTTGAAAGCATGTGGATGGCTACAAATGATAACGGACTGGCAATTACAGCTTACGGTCCTTCAGTTGTGAGAGCAAAAGTGGCTAATAGTAAAGAAGTGATAATCAACGAAGAAACAAACTACCCGTTCAATGGGGCTGTAACTCTTAAAATAAGCACAGCCGAAACTGTAAAATTTCCTATTGAAATAAGGGTTCCGGGATGGGCCGATTCTGTTACTATCAGTTTCAGAGGAAAAACTATTATTGCCAAAGGACCATTAAACTATAGGATGAATGAAAAATGGAAGGACGGTGATCAGATCCTGATAAATATTCCAATGGAGATCCGTACGGAAAAAAGATATAATAATTCATTGTCAGTATTGCGTGGGCCTCTCTATTTCGCATTGAGAATTGACAAAGAGTATAAAAGTGTAAAAATCAATTATGACAATTTCGCCTATAAGGGTAGTGTCGATTGGGAAATCTCCCCAAAAAGTGACTGGAACTATGGTCTTCTTATTGACAAACAGAATATAATGAGAGGTCTGAAGATTACAGAGAATCCAATAGGTAAATATCCTTTCGCCGACAGAGGAGATATGGTATGGTCAGCAGATTCGGCAAAATATATTCAGGTAACTGATGAGGCTCCGCTCGTTTTGACAGCCCGCGGGATAAAAATACCAGAATGGACAATTAAAAACAATTCAGCTGATGTGCCACCTCTTAGCCCAGTAAAACCGGTCGGTGATCCAGAGGTGATCAGTCTTGTCCCTTATGGATGTACCCGGTTGAGAATCACTGAATTCCCGGTTATGGATATTATTATGATGGAGGATGTTATGAGACCCTCCAGATAGAAAAAATTAACCGCAAAGCACGCTAAGTAAAGAATACGCAAAGAACTCAAAGGGAGTCCTTATTTTTTTCTTTGCGCCCTTTGCGAAATCCTTTGTGACCTTTGCGGTTAAAGGTCTATAAACTTAAAGTGGCCTGGTTTTGTCTTTAAGCCAATCCCTTTCCTCCTTAGATAAATGAGGGCTTATTTTTTCATAAACCTCAGAATGATACGAATTTAACCAGTCAATTTCACTTTTATCAAGTAATGAGATTTCGATGAGGTTCTTATCAATATAACACAAGGAAACGGTATCGAATTTCAGGAATTTTCCGAATTGTGTCTCATCACCCTCATAACACAAAATCAGATTTTCTATCCTTATCCCATACTCACCTTCACGATAAATGGCAGGTTCATTTGAAATGAGCATACCGGCTTCAATTGATGCTTTTGCATCGTTTGCTGCCGGACTGATACTCTGAGGCCCTTCATGAACATTCAGACAAAAACCAACGCCGTGTCCGGTTCCATGTCCATAATTCAATCCCCGCTGCCATAATGCTTTACGTGCAAGAATATCGAGTTGTGACCCTCTTGTACCTACAGGAAATTTTGCCAGTGTCAGATTAATATTTCCTTTCAGCACAAGCGTATAATCAGTTTTTTGCTTTTGTGTTGGTCTCCCGAGGGAAATAGTTCGGGTGATATCTGTTGTTCCATCGAGATACTGCCCGCCGGAATCAACAAGAAGTATACCCGGCTCACCAACAACAGAATCTGTTTCGGAGGTCGCAGAATAATGTGGCAATGCTCCGTGCTCGTTATAAGCTATAATTGAAGTAAAAGATGAATTGAGAAAATATTCCTGTTCCGATCTGAAATGGGTTAGTTTTTCAGAAAGTGAGAGCTCCGACATCGGCACCGAATCGGAGTTATGTTCAATCCAGAAGAAAAATTTAGTCAGTGCTGCCCCATCCTTTACCATGACGCGGCCAATGTTTTCAATTTCAGTACTATTCTTGACTGCTTTCATCCTTGTGGGAATACTTATATCTTCTGTAATTTGCATCCCCTTTGGAATTGAATTATAGAGTTCAGCCGATGTTGTTTCCGGAGTTATAAGAATTGAAGATCCGGGGTCCAGAGTTGTAACCATTCCTGCTGTTTCTTCATAAGGAAGCATGATAATGCCTGCTTTGTCAAATTCCAGTGCAAGCCGGAAAGGAATCTTTCCTTCTTCTGTAAACAACAAAATCTGGGTCTGATCAATAATTGCAAAAGACAGCAATAACGGGCTGTGTTTTAAGTCATTACCACGAATATTCAGAAGCCACATTATATCATCGAGCGATGTAAGCAGATGATAGTCGACCTTAAGTCTCCGCATCTCTTCCCGTACTTCTTCCATTTTTACTGCTCTGTCCTTTCCACAGAATTCAATAAGGTGATCGAAAGCCGGTAAAGCTGGTACAATGGGACGGTCACTCCATAATTCTGTGATAAGATCACATTCCACGTTGATTATAATGCCATTTTCTCTTGTCAATCGTTCCAGTTTTCTGAGTCGTCCAATAGAAAATATTCTTCCATCGAGACCAACTGTGCTGCCTGGCTTAAGAGACCGCGTAATCCAATCTACAGGCTCTTTGCCCTCCGACGGCATACTCTTCATCATTGTAAAACCTGAACCGGCAAGTTGTTTTTCAGCCTGAGCAAAATATCTCGAATCTGTCCATAGTCCTGCAAATGAATCTGTTACTACTACAGTGGAGGCAGAACCGGTAAATCCTGTTAACCATCTGTTTATACGCCAGTAATCAGTTACATATTCGCTCATATGAGGATCACTGTTTGGTATAAGGAATGCATCAATGTTATTCTCTTTCATTGAATTGCGCAGACCGGCGAGTTTCTCTACTGAAGGTTGCATATTCTGTATTAATGGGGTTTTTATCTGAATGGATCAGAAGTTTTTCAAAAATAATCGTAAAAAATATAATTTATTGTAAATAAAAGCAATTTAAGGTTTTAAATGTGTACCTTGCGCACATTAATTTAAAATCATATTATGAGCAACGGAACAGTAAAATTCTATAATGAGTCCAAAGGATTTGGATTCATTAAAGACGCAAATTCAACGAAAGAGTATTTTGTACATTCTTCTGGATTAAAAGACAGTATCAATGAAAATGATGAAGTAACTTTTGATTTGCAGGAAGGCAAAAAAGGATTAAATGCAGTAAATGTTAAACTAGCTTAGTTTATCGAATATAAAACATTTAAAATTTTATCCCGCTGAAAGGCGGGATTTTTTTATTCCTGCAATCAAAGGTTTTTAACTTCATTTACAAGGCTTTGCAGAGTCCCTTTCGCATCACCAAATAACATTCTTGTCTTATCGTTAAAGAAAAGCATGTTCTCAATTGAGGCATATCCTTTACCCATGCCACGCTTCATCACAATAATATTTTTTGCATTTCGCGCCTTGATGATCGGCATACCATAAATAGGACTTGAAGGATCGTCCTCGGCAGCTGGATTAACAACATCATTTGCTCCGATTACAACAAGCACATCAGTGTTGGGAAGATCGGGATTTATCTCATCGCTCTCAATCAATTGTTCATATGGAACATCTGCCTCCGCAAGTAATACATTCATGTGACCCGGCATCCTTCCTGCCACCGGATGAATGGCATATTTCACCTCCACTCCTTTCTCCTCAAGTAATTTATCAAGCTCATGACAGATATGCTGGGCCTGAGCGACCGCAAGACCATATCCGGGAACGATTACAACTTTCTTGGAGTAGCTCAAAAGTATCGCTGCATCTGTGAGTGATATCTCCTTAACCGAACCAACTTCAGTTGTATTTGCCTGACCACCGCCACCGAAAACGCCGATTATTACATTAATTAATGAACGGTTCATAGCCTTGCACATCAGAATTGTAAGAATTGTACCCGCAGAACCAACCAGGATTCCACCTGTTAACATCGCCTGGTTGTTATAGAGGAATCCTCCCATTGCTGCAGCAACACCGGTAAATGAGTTCAGAAGTGAAATGACTACCGGCATGTCTGCTCCTCCGATAGGCATTACAAAAAGTACACCATATATAACTGAAATAACGAACAGTATATAGACAAGTGGTGTGAGTTCTGCTACAGAGCTTACGTTCCGTGTCATTATATATACCACAAAAGCGATAATTACCCCCAGAATTGTGAGATTTACATATTTCATTGCCCTTATACGCATATCGCCGATCCAGCCATCAAGTTTTCCAAAAGCTATCATACTTCCAGCCCAGGAGACAGTACCAATTACGAGTCCCAGCAAAATAGCCAGAACATGTCCGTTAGCCATCCCTGTCCTTGCAACCAGTTCCTGACTGATATTCGGAAATTCTATTAGTGAGATAAGTGCTGCCGCGGCACCACCCATACCGTTAAATAACGACACGAGTTGCGGCATCGCAGTCATTTTTACCTTTTTTGCAATTAACCAGCCTATTATTGTACCAACTGCAATCGCTGTAATTATCAGACCTATATTTCCAACAGGTTTTCCGTCTTTCTGGTGAAATGCAATAGTTCCAATAATTGCCAGCCCCATTCCAACTGCTGCAAGTGTATTACCCTTACGCGCAGTAAGGGGATGACTTAACATTTTAAGTCCGACTATGAAAAGTACCGATGCAACAATATAAGTAATCTCAAGAACAGAGACACCTAAAGAGAATTGAGATATATCATTCATTATATTGATCTTAATCATTTTCTGTTGATCGACTACTTCTTTTTCCTGAACATTTCAAGCATTCTGTCGGTTACTACAAACCCGCCAACCACATTAAGCGTTCCCAGTACAACTGCCAGAAATCCCAGTATCATCGAACCGGTTGATTCAGCATGTCCCATCACAATTATGGCACCGATAATTACAACACCATGAATCGCATTTGCTCCCGACATAAGCGGGGTATGAAGGATAGCAGGTACATTGCTGATTACCTCTATACCGAGAAATATTGAAAGGATAACTATAAAAATAACCTCACGATTAGCTAAGAAAAATTCCAAAATGTCTCTCATTTTCTACTTTTTATTTAAAATTCCCAAATCCGCAATCCGAAATCCGCAATCCGAAATCCGAAATCCGCAATCCGAAATCAGATATTCAGCATTTGCCTTACTCTCTGACTTATATACTCCTTAGCATGGACTGCAGTGGTCCCGTTTATAATATCATCCTCTAGATTAAGTGCAAGATTACCATCTTTATCTATCATTATCTTCAGAAGGTTGATAATATTACAGCCGAACATTTTACTTGCATCGCTTGGCATTTCTGATGGGTAATCGGATTTCCCGATAATATTAACTCCATGAACCACTATATTTTTACCATTCTGTGTAAGTTCACAATTACCACCGGTAGATGCAGCCAGATCTACTATTACTGACCCGGGCTTCATTGAGCTTACAGTCTCCTTTAAAATAAGTATTGGTGCTTTCCTTCCCGGGATCTGAGCAGTGGCAATAACAACATCGGCTGCTATGGCCCGCTCCTGAATCAGTGCCTGCTGTTTCCTTTTGAATTCATCAGATTGCTCAATGGCATAACCGCCTGCAGTCGCATCTTCTATTGCGCCTTCAACTTCAATGAACTTACCTCCTAGGCTTCTGACTTCCTCTTTAACTGCAGAACGGACATCAAAAACCTCAACAACACCGCCGAGTTTCCTGGCAATTGCAAGTGCCTGCAAACCAGCAACTCCGGCTCCAAGAATCAGAACTTTTGCAGGTTTAATGGTTCCGGCAGCCGACATGAACATAGGGAAAAAGCGGGGAAGCATAGCCGCAGCTTCAAGAACTGCCTTATATCCCGACACAGTTGCCATAGAAGACAGAATGTCCATCGACTGAGCTCTTGTTGTCCTTGGAACCAGATCAAGAGCCAGAACAGTAAGCCCTTTAAGACGTGCCTTTTCGAGCCACTCCCTGTTCTCAACCGGATTAAGCACCGAACATAAAACCTGACCTTCGCTGAATTTATTTATGTCATCATCCAGTGGTGGATTAACGGTTATAATCATTCCTGCTTTTGAGATTATCTCTTTCCGCTCTGCCAGAACCGCTCCTGCAGCCTGAAAATCCTTGCCCGCTGCAAAAGCATTATCTCCTGCATTATTTTCAACAAGAACCTCTGTACCCATCTTTTTCAATACGGCAACCTCTGCAGGCAGCAATGCCACCCTGTTTTCAGTTCCCGTTTCTTTAAGGATGCCTATTGTCATTAGTTTGGAGTTTAGAGTTTAGAATGACTTAAGTTTTTGCTCTCAGAATCTTCTAATATATTAAACAAATACAAATTCTTCTTATTTCCCGAAGAAATTACTGAGCCAGAAGCTGGTTGCCTCGTTCCTGGAATGGGTGGCTTTTGCCCCTCCCCAACCATGGCGTCCCCCCGGGTAAAGCATAAACTCAAATCTTTTACCTTCATCCTCAAGTCGTGAAATAAGATGGATTGAATTCTGCAAATGAACGTTATCATCCATATCTCCGTGAGTCAGATACAATTTCCCTTTGTAATTCTTAACAAATGTGAGAGCTGAAGCATCTCTGTAACCTTCCGGATTATCCTGCGGGGTATCCATAAATCTCTCAGTATAAACATTATCGTATAACTTCCAGTCGGTTACTGACGATCCGGCAAATCCATGTGTCCAGTATTCGGCACCCTTTGTAAGTGCCAGACAACTCATGTAACCTCCATATGAACTTCCGGTTATCCCGATTTTTGTTGCATCAACAAATGGTTTGGAATTCAGCCATTTGACAGCATCAGCATAATCGATAATCTCCCATTTACCCAGGCTTCTGTACAGATAATCAAGTCCTTTTTTGCCAAACTGACCCGATCCGCGATGATCTACCGTAAAAGTTATAATTCCATTCTGGGAATTCCACGATGGAGCGTATCCTGTCCATCTGTTTGCAACATTCTTCGAATCAGGTCCGCCATAGATTGCAAATATTACAGGATACTTTTTGGCAGGGTCAAAATTTACAGGGTAAGTGATTATTGCCGGCATATTGAATAGTCCGTCAGAAGTCATGATCTGCACCATCTCAGCTTTCGAATTCTTCGTCACATCGTAAACGGGCTGTTCAAATTTATGGATCTCCTTCAGGAGCTTACCACTTTTGTTATAGGCAACAATGGAACCAGCGTTTGAGATACTGTTCCATGTATCAATAAAATAGGTTCCCTTAGGTGAAATACTTATGTTGTGGGTCCCTGCTCCTACAGTAATCTGAAGGAGATTCTTCCCGTCGAGTCCCACCCTGAAAGCATGATTATCAGTCGATTCACTACCCGTAGCGGTGAAATAAACGGCCCGTTCCGTTTCATCAACCCTTTCAATACTGTTAACCCTGAAGTTAAGGTTTGTCAGTTGTGCAATCAGCTTACCATCCCAGCCATAATAATAAAGATTCTCCCAATCGTTCCGGTAACTTTTTAAGATAAACCCTGAACCATTTTCCATTACGTAAGTGGTCTCATAGAACTCGATCCAGCTTTTTCTGGTTTCATTGTAGATCTGTATGAAATCACCTGTGGCAGGATCGGCAAGAATTATTTTCAGATCGTTCTGATCACGGTTAAGTACCTGTACAGCAATTTTTTTACTGTCAGGGGTCCAGAATGGCCATGCAATGTACTGGTCGATACTATAATCTGTTTTAATCCACACTGTTTTTGCGGTAACGACATCTGCTACGCCCATTTTAACTTTTGGATTAGGGTCGCCAGGTTTTGGATAAGGGGTAGCCTCAATCAAACCGTGTACTCCATCTGCCTCATCGAGCCGGTTAAGTGTGAATACCGGCACCGGATTGTCATCAGTTCGCAGGTAAGCCAGTTTGCTTCCGTCTGGCGACCACCAGAAAGCTGCATAACGGCTTGCTCTCCCAAGAATCTCTTCCATATAAACCCACGATGCATAACCATTATAAATCTTATCTGTTGCATCAGTTGTTATTCGTACTTCTTTATTAGCCTCTATATCATATACATACAGATCCATTTTCTTAGTATAAGCAACCTTCCTGCCATCAGGTGAGAACCGTGCATTCACTTCATCTGCCGGGTCATTCGTGAGTCGTTTTAGCTCTTTCTCACCCATTTTAAAAAGGAAAAGGTCATTATCCTTAATAATAATGGCACTCTTCATATCAGCGCTCACGGCATCACTCATCGATAATGTAATTCCCTGTGGTAGTGACTCCACGAGCAGTTCACGTCCGGATTTAACGGGAGGAACTGTAACTCCTTTTCCTGATTTGATATCAACACTTTGAAGAACCGGATTTTTATTAGTATCAGGAGTTCTTATGAGATAATGTGTATCGTCTGTCCAACCAATTATGGCAACCTGGTTCATATTACGCTGTGGCATCTGCGCAGAAACCTTGTTTGAATAAAGAACAACCGATAAAAGAATTATAATGATTTCAAGACATTTCAGGAGTCTTTTCATAATAACATTATTTAATTATGTGAATATCTGAATTCAGGTCAGCAAAAATAAGAAATTTAAATTTATATTTAACCCCCTTAAACCAATTACAAAAATATGAAAAGGATAACTCTTGCCTTTCTGGTTTCAGCTCTCATGCTTCCCGGACTACAATCACAAACTGTTAAATCGCCAGATGAATTTCTCGGATACAAGCTGGGGACTCAGTTTACATACCACCATAAAGCTGTTGAATACATTAAATATTTAGCCGGAATATCATCACTTGCCGAGTACCGTGAATATGGCACAACCTACGAAGGACGTCCTCTCGGGGTTTGTTTTATTTCATCGGAAGAAAACCTTGCAAAACTTGAAGAATACAGGAAGAATAACCTTATCAAAACCGGTATGCTTATGGGTGAATTTACAGGCAAACAGGTTCCATTTATCTGGATGAGTTATAATGTGCATGGAAATGAAGCTACCGGAATGGAGGCTGCCATGAAAACTGTTTATACCTTGCTATCAGGCAATTACACAGGGGGATCCGATTATCTTAAAGACATGATAATAGTCATTGATCCATGCCAGAATCCCGATGGACATGAACTCTATACAAACAGGTACAGGAACTCCATGAACACAATGATAAATCCTGATGCAAATGCATTGGAGCATAATCAGGGATGGCCGGGTGCACGAGCCAACCATTATATGTTCGATCTTAACCGCGACTGGACCTGGCAGACACAGACTGAAACACAGCAGCGTCTTGCTCTATACCGTCAGTTTATGCCCCAGGTACATGCAGATTTTCATGAAATGGGACCCGAATCTACATTTTTCTTTGCACCGGGCGCTGAGCCATGGCACGATGTTATAACTCCTTGGCAACGTGAGTTTCACAAGCTTATGGGTGCAGGTAACGCAAAGCTTTTCGACGAAAAATTCAGACTCTATTTTACAAAAGAGAATTACGATCTCTTTTACCCGAGCTACGGCGATACCTGGCCTATTTTTAATGGGGCTATGGGATTTACAATTGAGCAGGGTGGCGGTGGTGTTTCAGGCCTTGCATATAAGCAGGAGTCGGGAGACACTCTAACACTGATCGACAGAATAGATGGGCATTTCACATCGTCTATGGCCACTCTGAAAGTTTCCTGGGATAACAGGGAAAAGCTTGTAACAGAGTTTAACAGGTACTTTGATGAAAACACTAAAAATCCCACCTTTAAGTATAAATCTGTTATCATTAAAGGATCAAACGAAAAATCGAATATTACGAGCCTCCTTCAGCTATTTGACAGGAACCAGATCAGGTACAGCTACGCCGGAAATACCGGAAAAAAATATAAAGGGTTTGAATACCTGTCAAATAAAGAGGGAGAAGTAACAATTGATAAAGGCGACATCCTCATCAGTGCTTATCAGCCTGAGTCGCATTTCATGTCAGTATTATTTGAACCCGACAGCAGGACCACGGATTCACTAAGCTACGACCTCACAGCATGGGCGCTTCCTTATGTTTATAACGTGAAAGCTTATGCTCTTACTGACAAGATTTCAGCCGATACCGGAAAAGTTGGACAGAATGCCATTATTAACCTTCCTGGCAAAGCAGAAACCTATGCATATGTTGCAAATTACCAGGGCTTTGATGAATTGAAATTTGTTTCAGCTCTCTATAATAAAAAGGTGAAACTCAGATATACCCTGAAACCATTTTCACTTTACGGCAACAACTTTAATCGGGGAAGTATAATTGTCACCCGTGGTGATAATAAGCATCTTGAAGGAAATTTTGATCAGATTATCACAGAGGCAGCCAACAAATGCCAGGTGAAGCTGATAGCAACAACAACAGGTCTGGTTGACTCCGGAAAGGACTTCGGATCGGGTTATTCTCCCCTGATGAAGCAGCAAACAGTTGCACTTCTTTGCGGTGAAGGTACTTCATCGAGCTCTGTCGGAGAGCTATGGTATTTCTTTGAGAATGAACTTAATTATCCTGTGACACTTGTAAATACCAGCGATGCAGAAGGTACCGATCTGAGCGATTATGAAATATTGATACTCACCTCCGGCGCTTATACCAAACTTAAAGATACTCTGATTGATTATGTCAAAAGAGGTGGGAAGGTTATTGCCCTTGAAAGTGCAATCTCAGTTTTTAGCGGTGAGAAGACTACATCACTTGCCAAAGCAATTGAAACGAAGGCAGCAGAGCTTAAAGTCGCAGAAAAAAAGATAAAAAGTGATGATACCACATATCTTAAAAGGTTTGAATATGAAGTAGAAAGAAGATACTCACTTTCAGAGCGTTCTGCCGGAAGCATCTATAAAGTGAAGCTTGATGATACTCATCCTTATGCTTTTGGCCTTGGGAAAGAGTGGTTTATAATGAAGAGGACTGCCGGATATCCCTATCTTACAACAGGCAGTAATATTGGCTATATTCTTGACAAAGAACCTGTTGCGGGATTTGCCGGATTTAAGTACAAAGATAAGATAAAGCATACGCTGGTTATAGGCACTGAAAATATCGGCAAAGGCGAAGTAGTCTATATCACAGATAATCCCTACTTCAGGGGCTTCTGGAAGAGTGGCAGAGTGCTTTTAGGCAATGTAATACTGAGATAAATCCGTGTTAATCCGTGAAATCCGTGGATAAAAAATAAAAAATATGAAAAACTTATTCATCTGCCTGATCTTCTTATTAACTATCATTTCCTGTAAGGATTCCGATCTCAGGCGTGGCGAAAAAAGTATCACTGTTGCCGATATGAACCAGTATGTCAGCAAACTGGGCTCAGATGAATTCATGGGAAGGAAACCCTTTACCCAGGGTGAGAAAATTACAATCGAATACCTGGCTGAACAGCTTAAACGAATAGGTTTCGAACCGGCATTTAATGGATCATACTTTCAACCGGTACCAATGGTTGAAATAAGTTCCTCCGTTCTCGGGCCAATAACAGTTAAGTCGGGAAAAAAGATGCTCTCATTAAACGCACCTGATGAAATTGCGGTCACTTCGCCCCGCCAATCGGATGAAATAATCATTAAATCATCAGAAATGATATTTGCCGGATTCGGCATTGTAGCTCCCGAATATAACCGGAATGATTATAACGGATTGGATGTTAAGGGAAAAACTGTTGTCATTCTTATAAATGATCCAGGCCTCTACACAGAGGATCCATTATATTTTAAGGGCAGGGAGATGACGTACTATGGCCGCTGGACTTATAAATTTGAGGAGGCTGCGCGGCAGGGGGCAAGAGGGGTTCTTATCATTCACGAAGATGTTGGGTCGGGTTATAAATATACAATTCAGAGAAAGAGTTCTATCTCGCCTAAATTATTTATGCAAACTGCAGACAGTAACAAGACACTTTGTGAATTTACCGGCTGGTTATCAGCAGGATCTGCCGATGCTCTTTTTAATGAAATTGGCTATTATGTAAAGGATCTCAGGATGGAAGCCTGCAGGAAGGATTTCAAAGGTTTTGCACTTAATTCGGAAATATCCCTTTCTGTTCATAATAAGATCAGGTATAATGCATCAACAAATGTGGGTGGACTATTACGCGGTACTACAAGAGGCGATGAATGCATTGTCTTTACAGCTCACTGGGATCACTTCGGAACAGGTGAAAAAGAGAATGGCGATTCGATCTACAATGGTGCTGTAGATAATGGCACTTCAATGGCATGGGCACTTGAGATTGGTCAGGCATTTTCAGAACTTAAGAAATCACCGGAACGAAGTGTTATGGTTCTGTTTCCAACAGCCGAAGAACAGGGTTTACTTGGCTCATCTTATTATACTGAAAATCCGGTTTTCCCCATGGAGAAAACCGTTGCCTGCTTCAACAACGACATGATGCTGCCGATCGGACGCATGAAAGATGTTATGATAACCGGTTTTGGCCAGTCATACCTCGATGAGATGTTTATCGAAGGTGCTGCGAGACAGGACAGATATGTGATTGGTGACCCAAACTCGCATACTGGAATGTACTTCAGATCTGATCATTTCCCGTTTGCCAGAAAAGGTGTGCCTTCAGCTTTTGCCAGAGGAAATGTGGAAAGCAGGGAAAAAGGGAAAGAGTGGACAGCTGAAATGGAGAAAGATTATTTAGACAATAAATATCATCGGCCAGCAGACAATTATGAACCGGACAAATGGGATCTGAATGGAGTTGTTGAAGATGCCAGACTGGCATTTTTTGTCGGTTACAGGCTTGTAACCTCCGACTATTTTCCGGAATGGAAAGAGACCTCGGAGTTCAAAAAATTAAGATAACAGGTAATCGCCGGAGAATTATTATGAATTCTATTTGAAATAAAATAGATTTTTTTTAAATTTGATCTGTAGTGAAAAAATCAGGAACAAATCTCCCAGAGGCTAAAATTAACAGGTGATATTTCATACTTATGAAAGTTCTGATTACAGGTGGGGACGGAATGCTCGGGAGTAATCTTGTAAGGATTCTTATTGATAAACAGCACGATGTAAGTGTTTTCATTCACCCCTCCTCCAAATCAAAGACACTTGATGGTCTGAATATAAATAAGTATTACGGATGTATCCTTGAGCCGGAAACTCTCGACAGTGCGGTGAAGGGACATGATGTGATAATTCATGCCGCAGCCTCTACAGATGTCTGGCCCGCAAGATCAGAAAAGGTGCGTACAATAAACATTGACGGAACAAGAAATGTGATTGCTTCTGCTTTATCACATGATATCAAGAGGTTTATATATATCGGCTCCGGAAGTTCGGTCAATACTATTAATACATCAGACAATAAATGTGAATTCCCCGGTGCAAAATACGGTTTGGATTATATAGATTCTAAATTTACTGCACTGAAACTTGTTATGGATTCTGTAAAGGAAAAGGGACTGCCGGCGCTAGCAATATTACCGACATTCATGATTGGGTCATACGATTCACTGCCCGGTTCCGGAAGGATGATACAGGCTATGGCATCAGGTAAATTAAAATTCTACACAAACGGCGGACGGAATTTTGTTTTCGCTAAAGATGTTGCAACAGCAATTGCTAATAGTCTGAATATGGGACAGATAGGAAAGTCATATGTTGCAGGAAATGAAAACTTATCGTACAAAGTATTCTTTTCAAAAGTAGCCAGGGTAGTCGGACAGGATGAACCAAAGATATGTTTGTCGGGTTGGATAGTTAAAACTGCCGGATTAATTGGCGATCTGACCGGCAAAGTAAGCAGGAGGGCTCCACTTCTTTCCTATCCCATGGCAAGAATTTCATTAGAGAATAATTTTGTTACCAGCGAAGATGCCATTAATGAGTTGAATATGCCACAGACAAAAATTGATGAAGCTATAGTGGATTGTTATAACTGGTTCATTCAGAATGGCTACATAAAAAATGGAAAAAACAATGCTGCATCACTTGCCGGTTGATTTGTCGTGGCATCAGTCCGACACCTATATTTTTTTTCCGATTTTACTGGCTATTCTTTTCTTTTCAATATACTGGTTCACAGCCAAATCGGAGAAGATAAAATCGAAGTTTTATAACAGAAATGAACCGGAACAGGCCTCTTTGTATCATATTACTTTTAACAGAATTGTCGGATTTGTATCAATGGGTATCTTCCCGATTGGAATTTGCCTGGTTGTTCTTCCCCGCTATTCACCTGCCGGTTATGGTCTTGGATTTAACAGTGCAACCTCCATGTTTTCACTTCTCTGGATTATCGTACTTTCTATTGTGGTTATTCCGGTTGCGTATTTCAGCGCACAGAAACCGGAAAACCTCCTTAACTATCCTCAGATAAGAACTAAACTCTGGACGAATAAAACTGCATTAATAAATTCTGCAGGCTGGGTATTGTATTTGCTGGGCTATGAGATACTTTTCCGTGGAGTTCTTTTGTTTCCAGTTGCAGATCAAATTGGGGTTTGGCCTGCTGTTGCAATCAATATTGCACTGTATTCAGCCACTCATATTCCTAAGGGAATGGCTGAGACCATCGGGGCTGCTCCGCTTGGTTTGGTTTTTTGTATTTTAACACTGCAATCAGGTACAATCTGGATTGCCTTCGTTGTACATCTGGTATTGGCTTTGACGAATTGTTACACTGCTTTGAAGTTTAATACCGGTATGCAATATATCCGTTCCAGAAAATGAATTCCGAAAAATTCCAGGGAAAGGTTGCAGTAATTACCGGATCAAGCAGGGGAATCGGAAAAGCAATTGCTTTGGAACTTGCTGCAAACGGAGCATTTATAGTGCTGAACGGAAGAGATCAGACACGTCTCAATAAAGCTGCAGATGAGATCAGGAATATAACTCAAAATGTGATTAGTGTCTGTTGTGATGTTTCAACAATGGATGGAGGTCAATTCCTTATTCACGAAACGATAAAGGCATTTAACCGCATTGATATTCTTATAAATAACACAGGAGTATCTATGCGTGGAAATGTTGCCGATCTGAATCCTGAGGTTTTCAGGACGATATTCTTGAGCAATGTTCTCGGCGCGGTAAATCCTACAATACCTGCCATTAAATACCTGAGGCAAACCAGGGGTAGTCTTGTATTTATTTCCAGTCTTGCCGGCATCAGGGGACTCCCTTTTCTTTCAGCATACAGTTCGTCAAAAATGGCATTGCGGGCTCTGGCAGAGTCAATAAGAATTGAAGAAAAACAAAATAATATTCATGTTGGTCTTGTCTATGTGGGGTATACGGAAAATGATCCAGGGAAGGAGGCCATAGCAGCCGACGGATCAAAAATTATCCTGAATCCCAGAAAGGGCAAAGGGGTACAAACAAAAGCTTCAGTTGCAAAAGCTGTTATTAAAAACATTTCCCGAAGAAACTTCATTACAGTGCTTACTCCTATCGGGAAGCTCAATGCTTTTCTTCAGGCACTGTTCCCTATGTTCGTCGAAAAAATCATTATCCGGAACCTTAAAAAGTTTGAAAAGGAGAGCCGGTAAAATATAACTTTTAAAATCTGTGTCTAATTATTAACAGAATCCTGTCTCATCTATCCTGCTTTATTCATAAACCTTTGTGAACTTTTGTGTAATCCTGAGTGCGCCCCTGCCTACCGGCAGGCAGGTTTGTGGTTAAGCTTTTTTTTACCACGAAGCCCGCCCGGACGAAGTCCGTTCGGACGGGGAACACAAAGT
>JANNKF010000419.1:0-4152 GCA_031396165.1 Bacteroidales bacterium
AAAATCTTAATGAAAAAGTCAGCGTAAATTTGAATGGGGATTTTATAGTTTTTAAAATATCAGGAAACTGAATCATTTTTATGGAACTCAAAACTTTATATATTGAACCTGCAATAAAAACACCGCAGATAGATTTTAACAATTTTACCGGTGAACTTATTCTTTCCGGCAGATCTATACCGGAGAATGCAGCACTTTTATACGAGAAGGTCTTTATATGGGTTAAGGAATATATTAAAAATCCACGGCCAACTACAAATCTGAGAATTAACTTAGAATACTTTAATACTTCATCTGCAATCTGGATTGCCAAAATTGTATCCACACTTGCATCTATTAAAGGCGATGAATGTACATTATTTATTCATCTTTATTTTAATATCGAAGACTTTGACAGCATGGAAGCTGATGACATTAAAGATGAACTCCATCCTATTATCAATATGATCGGATTTCCCACAATAAGTGTTGGTATAAAAATATACGGCACTGATGACAAGGGAGAAGTGTTAAAAGAATCGATGGTTCTGATCTGATCTTCCTCTCCAAAAAATATTTTCAATTCATAATTTCTTCAGTTTTTTGACCTAACTTTAATTGGCAAATTTTTCTATATATTATGCGGAAGGGACTTGTGTTCTTGCTATTAATACCCACCCTAATGGAAACCCATTCACAAAGCAGATCAACCGACAGGATACCAGTAGCAGCAGGCAGGTTTTATTCAGCTGATAAGGAGACGCTATTAAAAGATATCTCCATTTTGTTCGAGTCGTGCCGGATAGTAACTGAATCATATACTATAAGGGCAATAATCTCTCCACATGCCGGTTATGTATATTCCGGAAAAACTGCTGCGGCAGCATTTTCATCAATTCCAAAAAACGCTGAATACAAAAATATCTTCCTGATCGGATCCAGTCATGTAATGTCCTTTAATGGTGCCTCAATTTATAATATCGGAGATTATTCTACTCCTCTTGGAAAAGTTATCGTAAATAAGGAGATCGGTGATACGCTAAAAAGCGGTAATAGTGTTTTTGATTTCCCTGTAAATTCACACTATCAGGAACACAGCCTTGAAGTTCAGCTTCCTTTTATCCAATCCTATTTTAGTACTGTGCCTCCAATAATTCCAATTATTATAGGTACTGCTGATACTGAAACCATAAAACTAATCGCAGAAGCACTCAGACCATGGTTCACAAGTGAAAATCTATTTATAATCAGCAGTGACTTCTCTCACTATCCTCCTTATAAAGAAGCTATTGAATCAGACAGAATAACTGCAAACGGAATTTTATCGGGTAATCCGGAAACATTTCTGGCAGCTATCAAAAAAAACTCAGGGAGTCATATTAAAGGATTGGTAACAAGCATGTGTGGATGGACTTCATGCCTCACACTGCTCTATCTGTCGGAAAAGAACACTAATCTCAAATTTGAACTTATCGATTACTGCAATTCCGGAGATTCTCCGACTGGAGGGAAGCAGGAAGTAGTGGGATACCATGCGATAGCGCTGACAGATATTAAAGTGGTAGATGTTATTCAAAACACAGCAAAAGAATTCTCCTTTAGTAAAGAAGAAAAAGAGCTGCTATTTACTATCGCAAAGTCTAGTATTCAAGCTAGATTGACAGGACAAACTGAAACAGGATTTGATGCAAAAACATTGCCACCACACTTCATGGATCAAATGGGAGCTTTTGTAACATTGAAGATTGATGGCAAACTGAAAGGTTGTATAGGTAGATTTTTTTCATCAGATCCCCTTTATAGAGTAATAAGTGCCTCGGCAATATCCTCAGCGTTTGAAGATCCACGATTCACACCTGTGACAACGGAGGATTTTGAAAAGATCCAACTTGAGATAACTGTGATTGGACCCCTTGTAAAAATAAATGATATAAATGAAATAGTTCTTGGCCGGCACGGTATTTATATCAAAAAAGATTCAAGCTCGGGGACCATGCTGCCTCAGGTTGCAAAAGAAAACGGATGGAGTGTTGAGGAGTTTCTGGGACACACCTCAAGGGATAAAGCGGGATTGGGATGGTACGGATGGAAAGAGGCTGAACTATTCATCTACGAGGGTGTTGTATTGCAAGAAACTGATTAATAGCCGGGCTCTTTTCTGTGAATTTGTAAATTGAGAACACATTGGCAAATACTTAATAGTTATGCACTTCGCAGCTCATTTTATTAAGCTACAATAAGATATTAAAAAGAATATGGAACAGTCTGAAGCAAAGATTCAAATTGAGAAGCTTCGTAAGGAACTCGAAGAACATAACAGAAATTATTATGTGCTTAATAAACCTGTAATCACCGATTTTGAATATGACATTCTTTTGAATGAACTTGATACACTTGAAAAAAAATTCCCTGAATTCATTACTGCTGATTCACCTACAAGAAGAGTCGGCAGCGATATAACCAAAGAGTTTGTTCAGTATGAGCATAGATATCCTATGCTCTCACTGGGTAATACATATAATGAAGAGGAACTGAAAGAATTCGATACAAGAATAAGAAAATCTATACCGGAAGGAGTTGAATATGTTTGCGAGCTTAAGTTTGACGGAGCTTCAATAAGTATCACGTACAGGAATGGAGTACTTTTCAGAGCCCTGACCAGAGGTGACGGATCAAAAGGAGATGATGTTACTTCAAATGTTAAAACCATCCGGAATATTCCGCTGAAGGTAAAGGGAAAAAGAATGCCTGATGAATTTATTGTCAGAGGTGAAATTCTTATGCCCAGGGCTGTATTCAACAGGTTAAATGAGGAGAGAACCAATGCCGGAATTGCTTCGTTTGCGAATCCAAGAAATGCTGCAGCGGGCACCCTCAAACTTCTGGATCCGAAAACTGTTTCTTCGCGCAATCTTGATTGCATGATCTATTTTCTCCTTTCTGAGGAACTTCCTTATGATAATCACTATTTGAATCTTAAAGAGGCTTCAGACTGGGGATTTAATGTTCCTGACAGTATACGGCTTTGCAGTTCGGTTGATGAAGTATTCAGCTTTATTTCGCATTGGGATTCTGAAAGGAAACACCTTCCCTATGATATTGACGGGATAGTTATCAAGGTAAACTCTCTGAAACAACAGGAGGATCTTGGATTTACAGCAAAATCACCACGATGGGCAATATCGTATAAATATAAAGCTGAAGAAGAAACAACAAGGCTGCTTTCTGTTTCGTTCCAGGTTGGGAGGACCGGAAACGTTACGCCTGTTGCAAATCTCGAACCTGTACTTCTTTCAGGATCAACAATTCGCAGGGCTACCTTACATAATGCCGACCAGATCGCTCTTCTCGACCTGCATCTTAACGATATGGTCTATATTGAGAAAGGAGGTGAAATAATTCCCAAAATTGTGGGTGTGGATCATTCATTCAGAAACAAAGAAAGCCGGAAAATTGAGTTTATTACCAACTGTCCGGAGTGCGGAACACAACTAATAAAAAATGAAGGTGAAGCTAACCATTTCTGTCCGAACTATCTTCATTGCCCACCACAGATTAAAGGCAGAATCGAGCATTTTATCGGCAGGAAGGCTATGGATATCGACGGATTAGGTGAAGAAACTATTGATCTTCTGTTCAGTAAAAACATTATAAGAAATGTTGCAGATCTGTATGATCTAAGTTTGGGGCAACTCATTCCACTGGAACGGCTTGGTGAAAAATCTGCTTCCAACATTATTAAAAGCATTTCCGCATCCATAAATACACCATATCCAAGGGTTCTTTTCGCACTTGGAATCAGACATGTGGGAGAAACTGTTGCAAAAACCATTGCAAAAGAATTCAGGAGCATTGAAGATCTCATTAATGCTGAGCCTGAGAAACTTACACAGGTACGGGAGATCGGGCCCAGGATAGCAGCAAGTATCAGGAACTACTTTACTGATTCAGAGAATCTTGATATCATTAACAGGCTCAGGATTAAAGGAATAAAATTTAATGCAGGGACGGCAGAAAAAAAGACCGGGACAAATCTTGAAGGCAAAACAATTGTTATATCAGGTGTATTCCTGAAGCATTCACGGGATGAGTACAAAGATCTTATTGAAAAAAACGGAGGTAAAAACTCATCATCAGTATCTGGAAATACATCGTTCATTTTGGCCGGAGACA
>JANNKF010000437.1:0-2416 GCA_031396165.1 Bacteroidales bacterium
CCTCCATATCATTTGCCTGAGGTGGAACCTTGCCAAAATCAGGTAAGGCTGTAACAGCTGGCCTGGGGTTATTTCTTTGTTTTGCCATTAATACTATAATGTTGTTTTATAAATAGTTACATATTGTTGTAATTCGCCAGTTCACGATTTTCAAAGGTATGAATTACACTATTTAATAGTTAAAAACCCCACTTTATTGTTACAAACAAAAAGTGTTCAAAACTTGTTGAAAAGCTAATAGCCATACGTCTGGTGAAATATTCAAATGCATATGGTATTTTTACATCAAATACCGGATAATGATAGTTTTTCCTATAGCTAAAATAAATCTTGGGTTGAGTATAACCTCGAAACGTTCTGATGGTTATCACAACATTGAAACCATTTTTTACCCGGTTATGCTTTGCGACGCCCTTGAGCTTGTTGTATCTGAAAAACAGACCGGCAAAGATCATCTGATAACAACAGGATTCGGTATGGGAGGTGATCCTGAGGAAAACCTTGTGCTTAAGACCACACGAAAATTACGTGACAGGCACTTTTTCCCATATCTGAATATCCATCTGCATAAAGCGATACCTGTTGGTGCAGGACTGGGAGGCGGATCGTCAGATGCTGCGTGCCTTATGAGAGCCATCAACAAGTGCTTCGGATTAAAACTTTCAAAGGAAGAGCTTAAAAACATTTCACTGGAGATCGGAAGCGACTGTCCTTTCTTTCTTACCGGACATCCATCATTTGCGACCGGCAGAGGTGAAATAATGCAGCCTTTAAAACCTGTTCTGTCGGGTTATTACCTTGTCCTGCTTAATCCGGGTGTGGAAATTAATACGAGGGAAGCTTATCAAAACTGCCTACCTCATACTCCCTCATCCACTCCTGAGCAATTGGTAAGTAAGCCAATAAATGAATGGAAAGATCTGATTATTAACGATTTTGAAGAATATGCTTTCAGGAAATATCCAGTTATAGGTGAAATCAAGGATGCCATTTATACGTCAGGCGCCCTGTTCAGCCTGATGTCCGGAAGCGGGTCAAGCGTATATGGAATCTTCAGGAAAAAACCGAAACTGCCAGTCGCTCTAAAAAGCTACATTATTTTTGAAGGATTTATCTAGTCTCATTCAAGTTCAAGCAATATTGTTCCCTTCGATACTTTTGCACCTTTCATTACCGCAATTGATTTTACCCTGCCGTCCATAATGCATTTAAGCTTATTCTGCATTTTCATGGCATCGAGTATCATAAGTTCATCGCCTTTCTTCACCTTCTGACCCACTTCAACAAAAATATTCAGGACAGTTCCCGGGATAAAACTGAGTATTACCTTTGGATCCGCCGGCTTATAAGGCTTTCTGTTTTGGAACTTCTCACTTATCCTTGTCTGGTAAAAAGTAGAGTTTATATTGAGAAAACCTGTTTTAACTTCTTTCGTCATAATAATGCATTTTAATAATTAAGATACTGAAAATCAGAATGGAGGAAGTCCGTGTTTCTTCTCCGGCATTGGAACATTCTTATTTTCCGATACCTCAATTGAATGCATCAGGAATTTTCTTGTTTCAGACGGCTCAATAACTGCATCGACATAACCTCTTGATGCAGCAACATATGGATTGGCGAATTTGGCTTTGTACTCCTCAACCTTTTGTTTTCTCATAGCATCAGGATCGGCAGCAGTGGTGATCTCTTTTCTGAAGATAATATTTGCGGCACCTTCCGGACCCATTACAGCGATCTCAGCCGATGGCCAGGCAAAAACAAAATCTGCTCTCAGGTGACGTGAGCTCATAGCAATATAACCACCTCCATAAGCTTTTCTGAGGATAACAGTCAACTTGGGAACTGTAGCTTCGCTGTATGCGTAGAGGACCTTGGCACCATGACGGATAACTCCCGCATGCTCCTGGTCGACACCCGGCAGATAGCCGGGAAGGTCAACAAGTGTAATAATCGGAATATTAAATGCATCGCAATAACGAATGAATCTTGCTGCTTTATCTGAAGAATCCACATCGAGAACACCTGCCATTTCCATTGGCTGGTTCGCTACAAAACCTGTCGTGCGTCCACCCATACGTCCAAAACCGATAACGATATTTTTGGCATAAAGCTCCATTATCTCGAAGAAATCTGAATTATCAACGATTGCCCTTATTACATTTTTCACATCATAGGGTAATGTCGGGTCTTCAGGAACTATTTTATTTATATTATATTCAGGTTTTGGCTCTGCAGGTTCAAAAGCCCTGGCTTTTTTACTGTTATTCCAGGGAATGAATGTTATAAGTTTCTTTATCTGCTCAAAGCACTCCTCTTCACTCAGTGCGAAAAAATGAGCGTTTCCGGTTACCTCACTGTGTACCCGGGCACCACCAAGATCTTCCATTGAGATCTCTTCTCCAAGCACAGTTTT